>JABGPX010000916.1 GCA_018644745.1 Spirochaetales bacterium | reverse complement strand
CGGCCCTGTGATTGCTCGTAGTCGGGCCACAACAAAAGGACAACCGCATCTCTGCTCACGGCTCTTTGTTCCACGGCGAGAAAGGCCAACAACGCGATAGCATGGCGCCTTTTCAGTTTTATGAGATTATCATCTAAACGTATTTGCGGGGCGCCGAGAAAGGATAAACGTAATCGGGCAGAAGACAGCACGTCTAAACTATGGCGGCAAACTGTCGAAAATGCAAGTTTAGCGGGAAACGGGGAATGGTGCTTTCAATAACTCTTTAATACCGATTCTCATTAACGTATCCTCAGATACTACATATATACTTTTTTCGTCTTTCCCCAGATACTTGAGCCCGGAAGTAAATATCCGCTCCCAAACAGTAACGCCGTCCTTTCTGTCTATCCCTCGGATGCTGTCTTCTGAGATGACAAACAGAACACCGCCGGTCTCGGCAAGTATTGCATTGGTATTGATCGATACTGACCACCCCGATTCGTTATTATAGCTTTCCAACATACGCAATTTCGCCTCATCGAGTACGTAATTTCTTCTACTGATTGAATGGATTTGCGCCGTATCTTGATATCCATCGACCGCACCGACTAGCTGCGGCTTGGATTCCCATGAACCCGTATTCAGCGAGAAAAGCAAGCTGAGCAATTCGTCGTTATAGCTCCAGGAACGGGTGAAGACGATCAAAGAGGACGAAGCAGTTGTTGCTTGCTCAACACCCCGCAATTCGAATTTTTTTGTACCTTTCAATCCGTCGTGCAAGACTATTGTGTCGGCGCTCTCGTCTATAACGTAAAGTCCGAGGTTCGAGCTATGTAACGGGCTGGCTGTTGAATTGACACGCCAGTATGGTTTACCCGTAATTGCATCGATAGCCGTGATAGGACCGTTGCTTTGTTTGGCGTATATGATCCCATCATATGTCAGAGGACACTCCGCTATGTCGGCAACGCCCCAAAGAACCTCGCTCGACTGTCGACTTATGGCATAGAGAAACTCCTCGCTGTTCAGGGCGAGGAGCAGGTCGCCATGCGCCATAAGCGCGGTAGTCGGAACGGATCTATCGGCAACCCACCGGGTATTTCCGGTATCAGTATCCACCGCTTCGACGGATTGAGAAAACGGCAAATACCAACTTCCATCACGGCCAACGGGATCACATGACAGAGCCATGTTTCGCTGCCAGAGAATTCTCCCGCTTTCAGCGTCGACAGCTGATGTGACGCCCGTATCGGAAACGATTATGTAACCAGCGTCGATACCTGAGTGTGCGATATGGGTTCCCGGCAGGGGCATTCGCCACAGGACGTCTATTACGCTTTGAAGAGATTCGTCCAATCGCCGGTTTTCCCCCGACTCAACGACAATTTCGTGTCGCACCGTCGCATGCCCTTCGAGCTCGATTACTACTGAGTAAAGGCCAGCTTCGAGAGCCATCTCGAAATTGGGTCCTTTTCCCACAAGTCTGCCGTCAATCCATATCCTAGCCTCAGGGGGATCCATGGTCGCAGTAAGACGGCCGGAAGCCGTAGCTTTTTGATTCTTTTCCCTTGTGGCAATTCCTTTTTTAAGATCGTTCTTTAAAGCTCCAAAAGCGGTAACGCGGCCAAATACATCTGAGGAGAAGAGCACAACTCCAAACTCCCGGGAAAACAAAACACTTTGAACAGACTCGATTATCTTTATGGTTTCTCCGCTAGTGATATCGATTACTTCCAGAGAGCTGCCGGCACGCGCATTAAAAGAAGCCTGTTCCGAAAATGTCTCAACACAAAGAAATTCATCCAGAGACAATATCGCCGGCGGCTGACCGATTCCGGAGCGATAGTGAATCCGACGCCGCCATTTCGGTATCCCAGTTCTTTTATGTAATCCGGTGAGCGTAAATCTGCCGGACCTCGTTACAACAGTGGTCTCTCCCACGTGAACGATCTTTGCCCACGAATCGCGGAGCACCGGAATGTCAACGGA
This sequence comes from Spirochaetales bacterium, assembly GCA_018644745.1. Next base: position 1,124 of record JABGPX010000916.1, on the reverse strand, counting down.
CCGCCAAACCGTACTTCCATCAATTTCATCAAGAGCAAGCATCTCCAGGGCAGATGTTTCCGCGATCAAAACATCATGAGCGTCTGTTATGCCTAATATGCCAGCATCCAATATTCGGCGCCATACTATAGCACCAGTACTGAGCTGCACGGCGATGATTTCTTTACCCGGAGCAATGTACATCTTCTCTTGGCTACCCGCAAAGGTCGCACCGTCGGCAAACGACATCGTCCAGAGTGTCTCTCCGGTTTCTGGATTTATAGAGAAACACTCGTTCCTCGAGGTTACCAGCAATACGCCCTTTTCGATAGAAGTTATACTTTCTTGCGGCACATGGACTCTCCAGAGCTCCCTTCCATGTTTTAGATCAAGAGACCAAAACTCGTCTCCGTTACGAATATAAAGACCGTCATCACCGCAATGAAAAGCCGAGTTGTCGGCAGGAATACCCGTTTCCCACGCAATGAGGCCGGTTACAATATTAAAGGCGGTCAATTCGAATTGGGAATAAAGGAGCAGCATATCGCCCACAACCCCTAAGTATCGGTTTACCGGCCAGTGCACCCGGATCGCCTCATTCCCGTCTCGGCCGTTCAGAACATGAATGTAGTCATCTGAATTAATGACAAGATAACGATCGGTTATTTGCTTAAACCTTGTCTCACGACCAGAAGTATCAAAGTACCAAAGCGGCTGTAGTCCTGATTCGTTTTCATCCAGTTTGTAAACTGCCAAATCTGGCTCTGCTGCCACGGACGGCATCGCGAAAATTGATGAAGCTGATAATTGCGGTATAAATTCCGTGTTGTGATTTGAGCACATTAGAAGCGCCATCAAAGCGAGAAGTATTGGTCGATACTGAGATTTTTTGTACATCTATTCCATATAATGCAAACCCCGCGTAACATCGCTGTCAATTTCCCGTAACATAACCGTAACAAAAAGGGGAAAGCACATATAATGGATAGTTACTTCATTGCCTAGAGTACGGATTCCAAGAAATTCCGCCTTAAACCTGACAATTTTACTCTTTTATTTGAATTACTCTCGTTGTCTTAGTAGCTTAGGGCAAGCAAAGTATCTCAAGCATGTAGGAGAAGTATATGAAAACAAAAGAAACATAC
>JABGPX010000241.1 GCA_018644745.1 Spirochaetales bacterium | reverse complement strand
AGGCTGTTCAGGGAAAGAGAAATTCTCTGGTAGTAGCCACCAAATGCTGGGCACCTTTTGGTGACCAACCGACTGAGTTCGGCAGCACCCGTTTTCACATTATGAATGCCGCCGAAAACGCTTTGAAGCGCCTTGGCATGGATCACATCGATCTCTTTATCATGCATCGCCCAGACAGTGTGCATCCCGATCTGAAAAACAATGAAACACCTGTCGAGGAAACTCTTCGAGCCATGTCCGATCTCGTTCGCCAGGGTAAGGTCCGCTATATAGGCACCTCCTGTTATAACGACTGGCGACTTGTTGAAACACAACTCACCAGCCGGTTGTATAACTTGGAGCGGTTCTGCAGCGACCAGCTGAACTACAGCATGCTCAATCGTTTTGCAGAGAAGCAGATTCTCAAGGTAACAGAGCGTTACGGCATTGGAGTTACGGTTTTCAGCCCGTTGCAGTATGGATGGCTTTCCGGGAAATATCATCGAGGCGAGGAAGCACCGGCGGACAGCAGGGCGGCTCGAAACTTTAAAATGCGTCTCGATAGCCCCGGGGCGGATGCCAACTTTGATGCTCTCGAAAAGCTCGAGCCTCTTGCTGAGAAATTGGGGATTCCTCTTGCCAGATTCGCGATGGCGTGGGTACTTCGAAATCCCGCTATTACCAGTGTAATATGCGGACCCCGGACGATGGAGCAGCTTGATGATAATCTGGCATCTCTCGAAGTAGAACTCGACGATGAAGTAATGAATCAGGTGGATGATATTGTACCTGCCGGATTTGGCGCGGGTGGCGATTACGCGTAACATTTTATGCGGACACCAATCAATGCCGGTGAATCAATAATAGAACCTTTTTGGGATCCGCAGATCAGTCAATTTGAAAAGTGGGAGGTCGCCGACGGAAGCCGTCATGGCCTTCGGGTGTATCAGAACTGGTGCTGGTTGGGTTTTGAGTGGACCGGAAGGCCCGCCGACTCGAGCGCCATGGAAATCCACCGCACGACAAAAGTGGCTTGCGCCGGATTTGACAACATAATAATGTCCGCCGTTGTTCCTGACGGCGCGTCTATCGCACTCAGTATTAAAACTGACACTGGCGAGCGATCATTATCATGGCCGATTTCCGATGGCTCGAAGCAGGAGTACGAGCTTTCTCTCGACGGCGCGGCTGCTATATTGCATCTGGCTATCGAAATAAGTACTGAAATGACCGGGATTTCCGCCGGCTGGATCAACTGGATCGGAATATCGAATCTCGATCTTACCGCGGCTCATGTCGAACAGTGGAATAGGTTCGATGCACAATGGGAAGGCTTTCTCAAACCGCTGGATTTCGAACCGACCTTTGCACCGCAAGCCGCTCTTCTGGTAACAGAGGATGCCCTTGAGAATCTTATAGAAATTCATAACGGGCAAATCCTTCAGACCGGCACATCATCGATTCTCGAAGCCGCGGAGTCAGCGGCTGCCACTCCTCCCGAGAACATGATCGGTGAGTTCGTCAATTTCTGGACGGACACGAGATACAACCGGGTTCGCGACCACGGCAAGCTACTGATCGGCGGCGGAACCGCCGCCGCGGCTGCCGGTGTGCTGACAAAGGACAAAGACCTCCATCGGCTGGCCGCACGATATGGAATGAGCATAGCCTCCTGCGACAGCTGGGATTCAGGTTTTCAGACACATTTCCGGGATGGCCCATTCGAACACCGGTCATTTGTTCCCAGCCTATGCCTGCAGGATCTTGCAATCATACTTGATCTTGCCGGCGAATGGTTTACCGAAGCCGGGCGGGATTTGATTCTCAGGCGAATGGCGGAAGAGGGTTTGGGATCAATCAATTTTAATACATGGAAACACGATTATATATTTGAGTGCAATCAGCTGGCGTGGTTTACACCGGGCCGGATACTTGCCTCACTTATTCTCGAGAAAACGTGGCCCCGCGCGGCGGCCCAATCGGATCTTGCTATCTCTGATCTTACCGAGAGTTTGAAACATGCGATTCTTCCGGACGGAGGATATCCTGAGGGACCGACCTATTTCCAATGTGTTTCTAAAGACGCACTTCTCCCTTACCTCGTCTATACACAGGCTCGGGGCCTAACCATGAGCGAAATAGTGCCGGATTCCGTATTCAAAACCGAGGCCTTTGCAGAACTCATCGCAAGCACCGACGAATCGAGCGATTGTATTCCAATCTGCGACGCCCGGTCGCATATGGATCTTACAGGTCTTGCCCTTATCGCTCATCTCATGCCGGAGAGCCAGTGGGTAAGGATATATCGAAAGAAATTGAGCAGGGAGGGCGGCAAACCCGCGCATCTCCTGGCGATGAATAAAGATTCAGAAATTCCTCACGAAGCACCGCCGTTTGAGCCTTTTATTCAGCTACAGGAGATGGGTCCTGTCGCCTCTGTACGATCCAGCAACGATTGCGTTGTGAAACTGTTTGTGCAGGGGAATAAGGCAAACGCGGGGCACGCCCACGAAGACAAGGGCAGCTTCGTCCTCGAGTTCGCCGGTGATACTTTTCTGATGGACCCGGGAACCTGCGACTATTCCTATCCAAACAGTATGCTGCTAAAGAACTGTGAACGTCACAACATGTTAGTACCGACTGGAGTTCAGGAGCGTCCCTTCCCCCTCAATCCTTTGCCGTTTGATGTAAAGCCGACAGCCGATGGCGATGAAGTATCCTTCAACGCAGAGATAGATTTATCCCCAGGATGGGAAGGATTGTACAAAAAGTGGATTCGGACATGGACTTCTTCCGAGCCTTTTCTCATTGAAATCTCTGATGATTATGAACTTGCACGAGGCGACGGTGTGGCGTTTCTTTTAAACACCCAGCTGCCGGTGAAAGTTGATACCGGGGGAGTGGAAATTTCGGGAAGAAAAGGCGTTGTGTATATCACAACCGCGGATGATTGCGAAATAGTGCTTGAAACATTGGCAATTGATGATTCGCGAGAGCAAACTCAAATAAGATTCCTGAAGAAAGGCAAAACAGGCCGAATCACCGTATCGATAGAAATGGAAAAACTATAGGGCATATCGAAAAACCCACATTCTGTGAATCTGACTGATTGCGAACCC
>JABGPX010000970.1 GCA_018644745.1 Spirochaetales bacterium | reverse complement strand
ATCGAGCTTTTGCCGGGAAAAGAATACCGTTATCAGTTCTTTATAGATGACAACACGTGGATCGCCGATCCGCAGGCGCCATTGAAGATCGAAGACGGGTTTGGCGGATTGAATTCCATCCTAAGAATATGAAACACTATCGGAGGTCAAAATGAAAATACGTAGAGCTCTCGCTTTCACTTTAATCCTTCTCATGGGATTAACCACCCTCTGGTCGCAGGATAGCGAACCGGATTTATTCATCCAGAATGTGTTGCGTACCCTTGAGCGTCTCAATTGGGACAAGGCAGAAACTGAAGGACTTGAACGGCATCTAGAGATGTTGGAGTGGAAAAACCTCGAAGGAGTCGATCCTGAAGTAGTAGCGCTAGTCCTATCCTTTTGCCGGGAAAAAGGGGTGGAAAACCTAGCCGATTACGCTGATATTGCGGGACGAGTAGCCGAAGGAGTCCTGGAGATGTCCAAGCGAGGTTTTACATCAAGGCAAAGCGCGGTCGCCGTGATGAAAGGCATACGGCTCTCGGCTCCGGATTCACCAAGTTTTGCGGATCAGATCCGGGAGCAGGTACGAAATCAGACACAGGACGCAACGGGTAAGGCTATCAGGAAGCGCGCTGCGGAAAGAACCGAGCGACCGAAGGATTCAGACTCATGGACACCTCCCGCCGTCGAAGAAAGGTCGAATGACGGCAGAGCGGGGATACCGCCGGGCCCGAATGAGATTCCAGGTCCCGGCGGTTCAAACGGTTCCACAGGAGGAAAATAAGACGATAAAAACCAAGACCTGTCTTGTCCCGTTAATTCTAATCTTACTCATCTTAAACCTGACGGGGATTTTTGCTGATAATTCAAGATACCAGAACTTGTTGAGCAACCGCTATGGGGATGCTGAGCGGGAAGAACTTCTGCGAATATTTGTTGATGCGGAAGAGGCGGGCATAGGTGAAGACCTGCTGCTCCCCAGAGTGCAGGAAGCGCAGGCAAAAAGAGTTTCCAGTGATAAGCTCATTAGCGCATTGCGCTTTGAGGTACTCAAGCTTGAAGAAGCCCGGTCGCTCCTTTTGCAGAGCGATAGCGGCCATTTCATACTTGCCAATGACGCCGGATGGCAGCGGACCGCTAATCTTTTAGCTTGGGGAGCGAGAATACCTGAAATCGAGTTGCTGATTCTGTCGAGCGATGGCGAGGTAGAGAGATATCTGCAGGGAAGCTATCTATTCACCTCACTTGTCCAATGGGGACTAACCGGGGTAAGCGCGGGAGCGATATCAGCGGCTGCCTGCGAATCCGCATTACCCCCCGATGAATATCGAGGGATCCTGGAAATACTTATTCAAAGTAGACGTCTGCGAATAGAATCCGAGGAAATGGCGGAGCGATTGATGCGCGAACTCATAGATTCGGACAATCTCAGAAAACTCAGGAGGAAAGTCCTGAAATGAATAGCCGATTACACGCATTGTTCTCTACTCTTATCATATTGCTATCTCCCTGCGTAGCAGCAGATTCACCGAACCTCACGCTTTCAGTAGGTCCATCAGCGTTCATAAGTGGATTAGCCGATGATTCTGCCTCGCCCGCATCCGGATATCTCAATACTGGGATTTTCCTCGGCGCATATGATCCCTTTAATACAGGGAGTTATTCCTCATTTTCAGCGCAAGTCGATTTCAATTTGTCCGATTCCTTATCTTTTCATGATCGGGAGTATCTCCATCTGGACATCGAACTCAACAAAATCTCCCTGGACGTGGGCATTCTATCCTCGTTAATACGAAGCGAAACTGAATCGATCTTTATTAATCCGGATTGGAAAGTAAAAGCCGATATCAGCGCCGCCGGCTCTTCGAGCCTATATGAAGTAGGATACTCAGGATTCCTTCTTTATTTGCCCGATATCAGTGAAAATATATTTTATGAAAGTCTTAGGTTTATGAGCCGATTCGACCCTTCAATATTTTTTGGATTTTCTCTCTCAACCGGTGCAGGGTGGGAGAACCATTATGAAACACCGCTGTATGATCAAACCGGCACGCCGACAGGAAAAATGAGACATGATCTGATCCTTGACGCAGGCGCGGACTTTGATGGTATGATCGGCTACTTTTCTGAATGGGCAGTCGGCGGGAAATTCGCGTGGCAGCAGTCAAACGCGTCTCTCTACATATCTCCCTCGTTTTACCTCGATCGATCCGAAGATCGAATTACCGCTGATATTAACGGGTCGTTTTTCTCGAGCCCCCATCAATCCGTCACTATCGAAGGATCGGTTTTTTCCGATAATACCTGGTATCTCTATAGAACGGCACGAGATTCCGAGGGTGCCTATTCACCAGAGAGGCTCTATATATCGGATGTCGGTGCTTCAGCAAGAATAGATTGGACACCCAATCAAGAGTTTTTTATCGTGTTCAGCGGAAATGGCTCGTACATTTTTTCCAATGATTCATTTGTTGGAGGTTGGAATTTGGGAGCCCGGCTTTTATTCGAGTTGAGTTTTTAGGCGACAAAGAACGGCTGGGTCCAGGCAAAACTTTCTCCTGAGCCCCAGCACTCAAAACGGACAAAGGAAGCATCAGGGGGAACATCCACCGATATCGACGACCCGTCGACAGTTGCGAATCGCCGGGATTCCTCTCGCAAAGCGACAACTCTTTGAGCATTTGCAGTTTTAATCTCAATATGTAATCCGTCTACGACAATGTCATCGATAATAACGCCGGTTGACGGATAAAAGCAGCCATTTCTCAGCGCATCCAATATCCCCGGGCACGACTTCTCCTTGGTGTAGACAACATTCCATCCAAGACCATCATCACCGGCGGCTTTGTGACTGTCATCATTAGCGTAGCCCCACATGCGGCGGCCGGAATTAAGCAGCAGATCCCATCGATTTGTCGCGTAAGGGCTGCCGTGGAGCCGAGAAATAACTCCGTTATATATTTCGATGCCGAGATAGCCTTCGCTATCCTGAAGAAGCTCTTGTGGGCAATGATTGAAATCGGCCCCCCAATTTGGATGATTGAAAATAGCCAGGCCGCCTGATACCTGAATATCGTCGATAATCATTAAGACACCGTATTTATCAAGAACCTGACGT
>JABGPX010000912.1 GCA_018644745.1 Spirochaetales bacterium | reverse complement strand
TTTGTTCACGCTCATCCGGGACATCCGGAGCATGTCGGTGTAATGCACTATCACAGCGACAGCCCTTAGAGCGGTGGATACAGCCCGTCGCATTCCGTTATCAGTGGAATTCTCACCGACTTTTATGTTACGGGGAATCGCCGGCTTCTCGATGTGGCGAAGGAGGCAGGCGATCGTATTGTATCGACACAGGAACCGGCAGGGATCCTCTGGTGCCGGTACGCGCCTCTGCATCGAGAATATACGGGACCCCTCGCCATACTTCTCGATGCATATCAAGCGACATGGGAAGAAAAATACGGCATACTCGCCGAGCGTTCACTCAGTTGGCTGTTGCGGCTTGTCCGCACTCCCGGCAGGCTGCCGAACAGCATACTCACCGGAGGTCCGCGTGGAGACGAGGCTTTCGTGATCCCGGATTGTTTGCCGGAAGTTGCGTGGGGAAATAAATATCATCTCTATGCACCGGCTTTGAGATGCTTCCCTTCAAAAGAACTAAAAGAGTTTATCGTCGCAGAGGCAGATTATTTTACATGGGAAAGTCCGAAATCGATGCTCAACTACGCTTGCACCACTGTCTGTTTTGCATACGATCTTCTTCACAAGCCTGAATACGCATACTACGCCGCCAATCTTATCACGACGAATCTGCGTGACTACGTCGATGATATCCGGCATGACCGGTTATACGATTTCTCGGCAATGAAAAACAGCGGATTCGTGCCGCGACTCATGAGGATTGTCGCGATCGAAATGGACCGCGATCCCAAAGGATTTGAGAAAGGGCTTGCTGAATGGGTCAAAAAACGCGCAGCCATGCCCGACCGTCCCGAAATAGACCGGCCGGACGATGCAGTTCATGAAAGTCTGGGAATATTGAGTCCAGAGCCGCATCCGCGTGGCTGAAGAACTGCGAAATCAAACAACCATTGATGAAATCACAATACCGATACATTATATTTTTTAGAAGGAAGTTCATCAAAATCATCGGCAATCAGAATCTTCCCTTTATAAACTCCGCGCAGATTATGGGATCGTTATACTATTGAAGAATACAGAACATCGGAGTAAGCTGTTCTCATGCCTGAGCTATCGAGATTCTTAGGGATAGTGATTGGTATCTTCGCGAGAGAGCATGCCCCACCGCATTTCCACGCGGTGTACGGGGAATACCAGATTACTGTTGAAATACGGAGCGGGATTGTTCATGGCGATTTCCCAAAACGTGCTTTGCCCACGTTCTTGAATGGCTGGACCTGCATCAAGATGAACTTTTTGAGGATTGGGACCTCGTTCAATTGGGACGGCCGGCAAACAAGATCGCACCATTGGAGTAGAACCATGATACCGAAAGTCATAGATGCAAAGTATGAACATGATTTTGTCGTTCACGTTCGCTTTGCGGACGGAACAGAAGGTGCAGTTGACTTGTGTGATGAGCTTTTCGGTGAGCTTTTCGAACCACTCAAAGATCCTGCAATCTTCAAAACACTGTCCGTCCACCCGGAATTCCACACACTCTGTTGGTCGAATGGAGCCGACTTTGCCCCTGAGTTTCTGTACGAGAAGATTCAGATTCCAGCATAACGATGCTATGAGAAAATCGTAACCACGTTTCCTCTTATTAATTTCCCACCGACACTTGTCACAAATGTTATAGACATATGTTCGTTTTTGTGCGATACTATATCGATTGCGGAAAGTCACTAAAGGACAACAATGGGAACATTCTGTATAGGCATAGATATCGGTAAAACTCACTTCCGCGTGGGTTTGCTGAATGAGCAGTCAGAACTCGTTGATTTTCGAAAAACCAGCTTTGAGCGAACCGGTTACGAGCGGTTTCTCGATAGTGTAACTGCTTCTATAGACGAATGCTTGGCTTTGATTGGCGGGTCAGGGGCGGATGTAGGTGCCATCGGCGTTGCGCTGCCCGGCATCGTGAGCCGTGAGAACGGGGCACTTCGTCACGCTCTCGACTTCGATTTTATGACCGGCAGATCGATAACAGACGATCTATCCAGTCGATATTCCTGCGCGGTGACCAGCGACGTGGACACAATCGCGGCGACATGGGGTGAACTGAGTGCGGGTATAGGGAGAGAGTGCGATCGGTTTGCATTGTTGACGTGGGGTACTTCAATCGGTGCCGGACTCGTGCTTGATGGGAAGGTTATCGCCTACCCTGATGACCTTTTCCCGGAGTTCGGTCATATCAAAGTTTCAGATGATGAGAGACCGTGCATATGCGGAGGAAGCGGCTGTTTCGCTTCGATGGCCTCAGGACAGGGAATAGCTGTTTCGGGCCGAGAAGCTGCCGAAAATGACGCTTCTGAAGAATTGGCCGCCATTGTGCGACGCGGCGGCGGGCCGGTAACGGCGGCCAACGTTTTTGACGCCGCGGATGCCGGAGACGCCGGAGCGCGGCAGATTTTGAACCGTGTGGGCGAACTCTTCGGCCGTATGTACGCGAGCCTGGTGTATTTCTGCCAACCTGAGAAGATTGTAGTAACCGGCGGTCTGACCGCCAGGTTCTCTTCCATTAATGCAGCCGTGCGCATAGCGATGAGGAAAAACTGCTGGCTGTTGGCCGGCGGTTTCACCAGCTGCGAACCGGTAATGTCGACCCTCGGTGACACCGCCGGGGTAATCGGATCAGCCGCACAGGCACGGGCGAAACTAGAGGAGACAACGTGAATATCATTGATCTCTCGCACACGATCGTTCCTGAAGAGGAAGAGTATGGTTGCGTTCTGGATGTAAAGAACATCGAAGAGGTTTTCACCAAGTATAAAAGGGCTCCCGATGCCTGGTATGTCATCGGCAGGATTGAGATGAATACCCACTGCGGCACCCACATCGAGGCACCGTACCACCACGACAAGGATGGGCTCGATATAGCGTCTTTACCGATAGAGCGTCTCGTGGGACCAGCCACCTGCATAGATTTCTCGAATTTCGGGACGAATGAGGAGATTACGTTTGACGACCTTGTGACCCGGTGCGGGACGCTGCGGCAGGGCGAGGCGGTTATCTTCGATTGCGGCGTGGCGGAACACTACGGAACCGATCGCGGGCACGACAGGCCGTGGTTCGCCCCCGAG
>JABGPX010000339.1 GCA_018644745.1 Spirochaetales bacterium | reverse complement strand
CTAGACGAGATAGAGCTGCCATACGGGTCCGCCAATGATTGGGAGCAGCTGCACCCTTTTCACAAACGTTCTCTGAAGCGTATGGGCGTTAACGGAGATCCTCTTGACCCCCAAATGATACGCCAGGTGCGAGCTACCTATTTCGCGATGATAACCTTCCTGGACCATCAGATCGGCCGAATCCTCAAGTTGCTGGATGAATCCGGTATGTGGGAAGACACCGTGGTGATCTACACGGCGGATCACGGAGAAATGCTGGGAGAGCATCTGCGATGGAACAAGATGTGTTTCTATGAGCAGTCCGTTCGTATTCCCATGATTATATCCCGGCCAAAGGACCGCTCGAACGGCAATATCGGAAGACGGATTGAAGAGAATGTATCATTAGTCGATCTGGGAGTTACAATTCCGGAATTAGCCGGGGCCGAGGTGCCGGAGGATCTAAAAAGTGACGGCAGGCCTCTGATCAGCCTTCTAGACGAAAAGGACCGCGCTTGGGATAACGTTGTTTTTAGCGAGCTCTACCACGAGTATAATATGCACGGCCCGACAGCGATGCTGAAACGGGATCAGTACAAATATAACTTTTACCATCAGGAGAGTCCCGAGCTCTTCGACCTGTCCAGGGATCAGGGAGAAATCTGCAACCTTGCGGGGAAACCCGAATATTCGGAATTACAATCAGCCATGGAAAACGAACTTCTCTCACGATGGAATCCGGAAGCCCTTGATGGCAGTATACGTGAAAGCCAGAAAAAACGCCGCTTCCTGAGTCCGTACCTGTTTTCATATATCGAAAAGGAGCGAAAATCGATTGACTCGAGATTTACCGGAGATCTGAACTGATGACACCCAAGGAGCGGATAGCCGCCGCGATCAACGGCCAAGAACATGAGAGTCCACCGTCATTCTACATGGGCACCGCACCGATCAACAGGGAAATTGCGCGGAAGAAAGGAATAACCCAGGACGGGGGTTCCCTGGACAACCAGGTAGCCGTGTCTCTCGGTGCCGACATTGTCTTTGTCCGACCGGCTTTTACGGCTGCGAGAACTGGAAAACTCGACGGCTTTCGCGTAGCAGATGCCCACGCGGCAATCCACAAAGAAAAGGGCACTCAAAATGCTGCGAAGGTCCCATTAGCAGAAATTAACTCGCCGGATCAAATACACGATGTCAACTGCTGGCCCGATCCGGATGATTATACATACACCCTGGTTGAAAATGATCTTCAATACTGCAGCTCCCATGGAGTTGTGGCCCGGGGAAACGGCGCGCTGTTTTTATCCGCGGTAGGTCTACGCGGGATGGAGCAATTCATGATGGATATGGCCCTTAATCCGGAGTTGTGTCACGAAATTCTCGGCAAAATCACGCGGTATTTCGCTGTCAGGATAGACCGCTTCCTCGAAACCAGCGGCGAGTTCATTGACATAGTCGATATCGGTGATGATGTGGCAGGACAGGCGGGGATGCTTTTCAGCCTGGAAATGTGGCGAGAATTTGTAAAACCTTATATAGAAGAACTGGTTGCCGTTATTAAGAAGCACGGCAAGAAAGCACTTTACTTCGGCTGCGGCGGCTTCCGGGTAATAATTCCTGATTTTATCGATATGGGAATCGATTGCGCCGGCCGGATGCAGACTGAAGCCGCGGGAAACAACATAGAAGGCCTGAAAGCAGATTTCGGAGACAAAATTTGCATATGGGGCGCACTTGACGCCCAGCACAGAGTTATAGAGGGTTCCGAAGGCGATGTAAGGGAGCATGTCAGTGATGTTGTACGTGCCGCCGCGCCCGGCGGACGCTTTGTCGCCGGGCCCACCCACACATTCACTGAAGATACACCCGTCGAAAATATCCTGTCAGTATACAAACAGCTTAAGCTATAAGGAACGCTCATGAAACCAAACATCGTTTTCATAACCACCGACACCCAGGGACAAAACATGGTTTCGGCTTACGGGAAAAATCCGGCGGCGCGCACGCCAAGCATCGACCGGCTTGCTGAGGAAGGTGTGCTGTTTGAAAACTCCTACTGCTCCACGCCGGTGTGCACACCGGCCCGTTCGACCTGGTACACCGGTCTGCCGCCGAACCGAAACGGAGCCATGACTAATGATATCGCATTGTTCCGACACATACCGATGCTCGCCGAGCTTCTAGGCGTGTCTGGATATGACTGTTATCACCTCGGGAAATGGCATCTAGACGCCGGCAGTTACGCCGGCAGAGGTTTTTCCCAGGCAGGCTTTAACAAGGCGGTCTGGTACGACCAGATTAATTTCATCGAAGATGTCGGTAAGGAAGGCATCAATCGATTCGGCGGCTGGAACAAGGGTCTCGACGATCCTGAGTACTGCTTTGCGCACCGAACCGCCGACAGGGCCATCGATGTTATGAAGTCACGGAACAGATCACAACCCCTTTACCTGGCGGTAGATTTCGACGAACCTCATGGACCGTATATCTGCCCTCCGCCCTTTAGAGGCAGGAATCACCAGGAGGACCTGCCCGTACCGGAAACCTTCAGGATGGAAATGGGAGCTAAACCTCAGGTTCAGAAAGATCATTCGGAATACCTTGCCGCTCGGCGACCAACACCTGATACATACCCCCGTTATTATCACAAATACTACGACTGTAATGAATTCGTAGATTCAGAGATCGGCCGCGTCGTGGAGGCGGCCGTGGAGCAGCTTGGCGAGAACACGGTTTTTATTTATACATCCGACCACGGCGACCACCTAGGGCACTTCGGACTTCAGCCCAAAGGTCCGACAATGTATGAGGCTACCACCGCGGTGCCGCTCATTATCAGCGGCGCCGGTATCGATAGAGGCGTAAGATCTCAGGCGCTTGTAAGTTCCCACGATATCTGGGCCACCGTTCTGGAAATAGCCGAAGCGCATACATCGGATATCCAGAGCCTAAAAGATCCGGCGTATTGGGGCAGATCTCTCCGTCCGGCCCTCAGCGGCGGGGACACGGAAGTACATAAGGCGGTATTTATCGAGTACAACCGATTCGGGATAGGGACCGACGGCGCCGGAGAGTTTTTTCCAATCAGATGCGTCCGTTCCGGTGACTGGAAGCTGTCGGTGAAT
>JABGPX010000173.1 GCA_018644745.1 Spirochaetales bacterium | reverse complement strand
TGTCGAGTACCGGTTCATGAGATAGATACCCGAATACCACATTTTCGAATACCACCTTGCCGACGATCCGCTTGGGTCTAACCTTCCGGCGGTCTTTTATCTCCGGTTCTTCATCAATTATTTCGAACACCCGATCCGCCGCTACCATTGCTTCGATAAACATTTTTGGTATCGCGCTCATCCAAGCCAGCGGACCATACAGCATCTGCGCGTATGTGCTGAAGAGTACCAGCTCACCGAGAGCCATGCTCTCACCCAGAACCTGCTTCCCGCCGTAATAGAATACAAGGAAATACCCGATACCTAGCACGAATCCTGATATGGGAGTCATGGTAAACCAAGCTCTTTCGGTCCTTGAAGTCATATTCCGCAGATCCGCGCTTCCTTTTTTGAATCGGTTTACTTCCCAATCTTCGCGGCCGAATGCTTTCACTACCCGAATTCCGCTCAATACATCCTGCAGCAGAGAATTAACCCGGTCCATCAGCTGCCATTGCTTTCTATATAGATGCCTGATAAAGGACCAACCAACACGAATAAATACAACAACCGCCGGTGTCGGGACGAGAACCAGAAGAGCCAGCCGCCAATCGTGAATAAAAAGGATCGTTCCGATACCCAATACGGTTATCAGATGAACGACTCCGCGGGAAGCGGCATTCTGAAGAAAGCTCCGAATCTGTCTGGTGTCGTTGTTTATACGATTCATCAAATCGCCGGTCTTCGTTTTGTTCAGGTAGGAAAGGGAAAGGGCCTGAACCTTTCCATAGATCACGCCGCGAAGGTCTCTGCTGACTGCCTCGCCGATCCTGCCGGATGTTCTATCCTTAAGCATGCCTAGCACGGTTTCTCCCAAGTATGAGATACCGATTGCACCGATTACCAGCAGCAAGCCCCGCAGATCTTCTTCCATCGGAACAAGATACTCATCGATAAGAGTTCTGATCAGCTGGGGAATCAACAGCCCGAGACCGGTTGTCAGCAGAAACAAAGCCAGGATTCCTACCAAAAGCCGCCAATGGGGTTTGAGGGTAGAGAATAGGCGGCGGAAAACCGAAAAGACGCTTACGCATTGCGGGCACACCTTCGTACCCGAGGGAAACGCCCGGCCGCAGCGTGAACAGATGCCCTCATCATCAGTGCTGACGAAACGAGGAGTTTCATTTGCGGCGAGTTGGTTCAGAGCTCTGGCAAGAGTAGCGTACCGGGGTACGTGATCAACCGTGTAACGTGCAAGTAGATGGGCCTGACCATCCCTGATCATTTCTAAGGAACCGTTGCCGACAAGAGGTACGGCCTTAAATTCACAGCCATTCTCGATGTCGTGCGAATCTATTCTGCCCTTATTGTCGATGGCTATGAATCGCTTTCTGGTAACTACACTGAAACCTTCTACAAGCAGGCCGTTCATATTCAGGTTGGATGGTATGCTGTATAGGATCTCCTCACCCGGAGTCTCCAATTTTAAGGAATAACGCAGAGTTTCAGGTATGTCATAAAGGAGCTTCATGGTTCTTCCTTATCCGCTTCCTAGAGCATCGTATCGATAATTTTCAGAAACTTGGAATCTGTTTTCTCAAAGTCCGGGTAAGTGAATCGATTGCCGTCTACGTCGATTACCAGGAGTGTATTCGCGGAGATGTGGAACATATTACTTCCACCGCCCTTAACCGTGAATCGGCAAACCCCCGCGTCGGTTTCCGCATCCCAGTAGGTGTAGCCAAACTCATCTTTTAGCGAAATAAGTCTCGTGATAACGGGTGAGAAATATCTCCGTTCGAGCGCCTCTTCCAAGATTCGTACTGTCTCGCGAGGGAAATGATCCAGCGATTCTATTACACCGATTTCCTCATCTTCTTCATCGCGAACCGAGATGAGCCCGCGCGGCTCGCTCAAGGGAAAAATCCGATACAAATGCACCCGGGGGTACGGATTTTTGCGGCCAAGCCTAAGACTGAGAAAGCCGCCTTCGGTTCTCTCAAACCGGGCGGACTCTGCTTGTATATATTCCAGACTCACTATACGGCACCTCCATTTACTGCTACTTTGTATCAATCATCTCCGACTGCAATTACTTTGAGGGCCTTCTTCTCGCGGCCGACCATTTCCCAATATTTGCCTTTAGCCAGCATGAGTTCATTATGAGTCCCTATCTCTTCAATCTTGCCGTTATCAATAACCACGAGCCTGTCTGCTCTTCGGAGCGTCGAGAGCCGGTGGGCAATTGCGATGGTTGTCCGGCCTTCGACCATCCTTCCGATGGCCTGCTGTATCTTCTGCTCGGTCTGCGTATCTATCGATGATGTCGCTTCATCAAAAACCAGTATGCGAGGTGAATGGAGAATAGCCCTCGCGATTGAGAGCCTCTGTTTCTCACCGCCAGAGAGCTCCTTGCCTTTTTTCCCCAGCAGCGTATCATACCCGTCGGGAAGCTTGACGATGTAGTCGTGAGCGTTGGCGAGTCTCGCCGCCGCGATAATATCTTCTTCCGAAGCGCCCGGTCTGGCGTAGGCGATATTCTCCGCGATTGTACCGTTGAACAGATAGGTGTCCTGCAGGACTATTCCAATTTGCGATCGAACATCCGCTACGGCCAGATCTTTCACGTTAACCCCGTCGATGCTGATGCTCCCTTCGTCCACGTCATAAAGCCGTGTAATCAGGTTTGTAATTGTTGATTTCCCGGCGCCGGTGTGACCAACCAGACCTATCATCTCACCTGGTTTGATAGAAAATGTGATATCGTGGAGTACCGGTTTATTTGGTTCGTAAGAAAAGGTTACGTGTTTCAGATTAATCTTTCCCTTTATAGACTCATTGCGAACCGGATTATCTGATTCCGCCACCTCAGGTATCGTGTCCATAATCTCAAAGATCCTCTGAGCCGCGTTCATCGCGCTGGAACCCCAATCCGCGATCATGGTAATGAACTGCAGCGGCTGGTAAACCATAGTGAGATATCCGACAAAGGACATCAGCATGCCGAAGGTAACACTGCCGCGAACGACCAGCCAGCCGCCGACGGCCCAAACCAGAAGGCCTCCTAATCGCATGATAAAATAGAGTAGCGGGAATACCGCGGATTCAAATCTGAGAAGTCGAAGATTGGA
>JABGPX010000892.1 GCA_018644745.1 Spirochaetales bacterium | reverse complement strand
CGCGGCCGTTTCAATTGCCAGCGCGAAAGCAGAGGAAATAGCT
This sequence comes from Spirochaetales bacterium, assembly GCA_018644745.1. The sequence continues at coordinate 3,071 of JABGPX010000892.1, read as the reverse complement.
TTCACGGATGTATCTATTGATTTCGCGGGCCGGATACGAATCCGGGTGGAGTCGACAACCGACTTTTATTACATCCTCTATCGCCGGAATCCTCAGACAAATTCAGAAACGGCTGTGTCGATGTTCCTGGGCGGCAGAGGTTCGACAATACTCACCGAGCCGTTAGGCGCGGACGGGTCTACCGATCTCTATAAGGTTATGCGGTACAGTAGGAATAAGCCGGAAGACACCGACGGTGACGGTATCGACGATGTGAAGGAGCTGCTCAATCCTATCGCGATGGGCCCGTTGAATCCCGCAGGTGAGCTGAATTTTATCGACGGCGCGGTAACTATTCCGGATCGGGAAACCTTCAAAGCCCTCTCGTATCAAGGGGAAGAGGTTTTTATCGATACGCACCTGACGGATCTGGAATTTGTAAAGTTTTACATCCTCGAAACGGATACAAAGAATCCGGAAGTACTGTTCATGAATACGAAAACTCACCGGGCTCACAGAAGGTTTGCTCAGGCAGTTGGAATTTCGGGCGGCTTTGGCGGCGGCAGGAGAGGGGCCGGGATTCCCGGACAGATGCGGGGTGAAATTGTATATCATCCGAATGTTATCGCTCCGAGCGGGAAGCGGGGGCTTTATCGGTTTGAATTTGAACCGAACGATTCGTATCCATTTGAGGAAGTTTCGGCAGCATACGAGCTGTTAGCGGCAAGTATGCCGTTCCTTGAGAACAATATGGTTTACTACCCCATGCCGAATGCCGCGCTGCCGAAGTACAGGCTGGAAAAGGATCTCTACGATGCCTCTCGAATCGAGATACTTCTTGAAGATGAGATCTATTCGAACATCGGCTATCTCCCCCTCGACATAGCCGAAGGATTTGGATTGCTCAGGCAAATGGAATTGAACGAAAGACCCAATTCGCGGGATATAGTCCTGTACGACGCGCTTCCGAATGAGATGCCGAGGGTTGCGGGAATTATCACCACAGTACCGCAAACACCTCTCTCCCATGTCAACCTTCGTGCGGTTCAAGATGGTGTTCCGAATGCGTTTGTGAAGGGCGCGCTCGATAACGAAAGGATCTCCTCTCTCATAGGAAAGTATGTGTATCTGAAAGTCGATGCCGGAGATTTTTATATACGTGAAGCCGCGCGAGCAGAGGTGGAGTCACATTTCTCTGATATGCGGCCCGAGAATGCTCAGGTTCCGGCCAGAGATCTGTCCGTAGTCAGTATTCTGCCGCTGGACGAGATCGCCTTTGAAAGCTCTTCGAGTTTTGGTGCGAAGACCGCAAATCTGGCGGCTTTGAGAACCTTTGGTTTTCCCAACGGTACTGTTCCGGATGGATTTGGCATTCCATTTTACTATTATGATGAGTTCATGAAATTTAACGGGTTTTACGAACAAGCGGAAGAGATGTTACAAGACCCGGAATTTCAAAGCGACTATAACGTGCAGGAAATGAAGCTTGCAGAATTCCGTGAGTCAATAAAAGATGGAGATATGCCGCGCTGGATGTGGAATGCTCTCTCCGCGCTTCAAGTGTCTTTTCCTTTTGGGACATCGCTGCGATGCCGTTCCAGCACAAACAACGAAGATCTTCCCGGATGGAGCGGCGCGGGATTATATGATTCAAAGACCCAGCATCCTGACGAAGGGCACCTTTCAAAGTCGGTTAAGCAAGTCTATGCAAGCTTGTGGAATTTTCGTGCATTTGACGAACGGCAATTCCATCGAATTGATCACTTAACCGCCGCAATGGGAGTTCTCGTACATCAAAATTTCGAGGACGAAAGGGCAAACGGTGTTGCCGTAACGATCGATCCCATTTACCTTACCGAAAACACCTATTACCTGAATATCCAAGTACAGGAAAATCTTGTTACCAATCCTGATGCTCTTTCAATTCCAGAGGAGCTGCTCATCTCTTCAAGCGGACGCGACGAGTATCGGATTGTCCGATCATCCAATCAAGTCCCGAGCGGCGAAAGGGTCCTTTCAATAAAACACGTCAATGAGCTGCGTACCTATTTGAAGAAAATTCAAATCAATTTCAGCAGGCTCTACAAGGCCGGCGAGAAAAGTGAGTTCGCAATGGAAGTGGAATTCAAAATTACTGACGAGGGCAAGCTTGTTATCAAGCAGGCAAGGCCGTGGGTGAGAACAGCTGCAGCTTCTGCCGGCTAACCCATGCCGGTTAAACTATGCCTACATCCTAACCCTATCAATTACTACCGCAACACCCTGGTATTACCGCTTCCATTATCCAGGTTGATATCCATATTAGGCTTATTCTCCCGCCACGCTCCGGAAGTGAAATCTGGTATTTTGATGGAATTTGAATTGTTACGCACCGACCACTCGGATAATTCAACTACGGAACTAAAAGCGGCGGCATCATACACATCCTGATCCAGCGGCGTTCCGTTTCGGAGGCAATCAATAATATGCCACACATTGATCAGGTCCGAGCCGCCATGACCACTTTTGAGATCCGCTCCCAATCCACTTCTGAACTCTTCAAATTTATGCAGCAATCCAGGTTTGTACTTTTGTATGAGCTCATCAGAGGTGTTCTTATCGGCCCATTTGTGATCACCGGTGCTAATCCGAGGCGGCGCCGGATCGTACAAAACGGAACCTTTTGTACCATAAACGCCATGTATCAGGTTGTGTGGAGAAGGTGACGCGGCATCATGTTGGATATTGAGGGTGCGTCCTTGTTTCGTTCTTATTAGCATGGAACTCATGTTCCCCCGGTATTCCATCTTGGCAAAATCCTCAAAAAAAGGATCATTACGGGCCAGTTCCTTCGCCTTTGCAGCCGTCATGAAGTCTTTGCTCTCCATAGAAACCATAAAATCGAATCGGTCGCCTCTGTTGATGTTCATCATTTGTGCAATGGGGCCCATGCCGTGGGTCGGGTAGATGTTCCCTTTTCTGTTGCCATACATTCTTAGCCACCACATATTCCAGTACATGTTCTTACCGAAGTTGTTCCCCATTTTGCTGGTGTTGTATGCGCCATCTCCATGCACAATCTCGCCAAAGAATCCTTGCTTGGCCATATTCAG
>JABGPX010000911.1 GCA_018644745.1 Spirochaetales bacterium | reverse complement strand
AAAATCGCCGCCGGCGACGTACTGCTGCAGGCTGGCGAGCAGCTGCCTCGCCTCGGGCTTATCCTGCAAAAACGGCAGATCTATGCTGCAGATGAGCAATTTGCCCTTTCCCACTTTGGCTTCGCAGATAAGTCCCAATTTGTGATTGCGGGCGAAGTTATCGATCATCTGCAGGACCGGCCGGTATTCAGTTGGGGTAGAATCCAGAATGAGGGGACGACCGTTTTTCAGAAGATGCCACCATTGCCAGTTCCCGTGGAACTCTGTCGGGAAATCCTTGAAAACCTGATGATCCGGATCGCAGAGAAAACCGTTGGTGCCCGGGGCTACCTCAATCCCTGCCTTCAGCGCGGTGGTTCGAAACATGGGCCAGCACCAGAAGGAGGTCTGGAACGCTCCTCGTATCGATTGCTTGATTTTTCCGGGTTCAGGTATAAGCAATATACTCGCACCGCCTGCCAGATCAGCCTGGACACTCGCGGTGAATGATCTCACAACTTTAATACCCGCAGGCGGTTTGGTGTTGATCTTCGCCGGGTAAACCCAGATGGGGTAGGTATTCCTGAAACCTGTGCCGTCCACCTCGAGAATGATCTCCAATTTGTGCGGTTTTTTAATTTCCGCAAGAGATACTGAAAAAAGATCTACATCGGAAACAGTTCCGGTTCGCATGTGCATTCGGCGGGTGCTGCCGCCGGCGATTTCCCGGCTGCCGCCATCGCTTACAGACCAGGAAACTAGCTGATCCTGCAGATCCGAAGGTCCGTAATGGGCTAGCCGTATTCGGGCATTAAATGTCTCATCGTTTGTCCATGTGTATTTTGTCATCCACAATAAAGGCACGGTCTCGCAGCAGAACTCCCGCCATTTATGGGGCGTGATAAGGCCCTTGGATTCCATAAATACGTTGAGCATTCCGACAAGGGCGGTACCCTGACCGCTGAAGTCCTGAAGATCGAGCATCTGAAATCCGCCGAACCCGGGTGTCCGAAGCGCAGCTTCAACATCCTCCCGGTGGCAGATAGCCGACAGCCCACCCGAGGCTCTGAAAAAATCATCCGCTTGATCAAGCATGCCTGCGGCATCGAGCCGTTCTCGGAATATCTCGAGGTTTCGTGCTCGAACAACACCTGTATATTTTTCTATCTCGGTGAAATCCGGATACACCTCATATTGAGCCATCTCATGTCCGACAACCGGAACCGGAACTCCGGCAAGCGAGGCGCTGTAGTCAACCATTGTTGATGGAGGAGCGTTGTCTACATGGCAAGGTGTCTTTGCTCCAAATGAAGCACCTCTGGTAGGTCGGCCGAGGCTGGTCTCACAGGTCACCCAGAAATCATCCCCCTCCCGGTATCTTGTATCCCAATGAAAATGACCTGTTCCCATGGCGTACAGATGACGGCTGTCGATTGCTCTGAAATGATCGCACATCGATCTCATTACAGATTCATCACCGCCCAACTCATTGCCAAGGGTCATCATTACAAAAGAGGGATGATTTCCAAATTCGTTTAAGATTTTTTCTCCCTCACGGATCAAATAAGCAGTACGGACGGCGGGTTCCCCGGCATCGCCGGTCAGTTCATCAAGTGTTTCATATGCTTCGGAAGGAGGAGAGTAGGAGTGGTTGTCCGGCTCGGTTATTTCGCGTTTGTTCGGCAGCTCGATCTGGAAGTAGATGCCCAATTCATCTGCTGCCTCGAACGCGGCGCGGGGAGGGCACCAGGAATGAAAACGGTAATGATTCATCCCATGATCCGCGGAGATACCCAGCAGTCGAAGCCATTCAGCTTTTTCCATCGGAGCGTATCCTGTGAGAGGGAAGAGAGCCGCGTCATGTTTTCCCCGTAGGAATACCGGCCGGCCATTGATAACAAATTGTCCGTTGCGGGTAATAAAATTGCGTAATCCAAACATAATGGAGTATGTATCGTAGATGTCTTCGGCCCTGGGCTGGGATTTTAGTTCAAGGGTTAATAGGAACATCGGCCGCGCAAACTCATCCCAGAGTGGCGCGTTATCGGGCAGTTCCAGTTCTACATCAAACGTTGTTTCGGGCCCTTCCGTGCGCGCGATCTGCAGCGGTGGACTAATAGCTATGATATCGCCGGTGTTTACCTGCTCCAATCGCATATTTACATCGATGTGACCTGTCCAGGCGGTTTCGTTGAGTATTATTGCGGCGACGCGCACCGTCTTCCTGGAGACATCGGGGTACACCTGGATTGTATCGATCCAGATCTTTTCCGAAGCTGTGAGTTCGATATTTCCTACAATTCCATTCCAGTTCGTTTGTGTACGTTCATCCACCGCATGACACGGCCCAACCGGCGGCAGTTTTGCGTTGTCAACGAGAATCGTAAGGGTGTGGCTGCCGGGAGAGAGTTGTTCTGAGAGATCAAACGTATGGGAAGTAGAGAGTGAATCTTCGCTGCCGATCCAGATATCATCTACCCAGACCTGGGTATCTTTCGTCCGTTCCAGGCGGAGCATTATCCTCTTATCTCTCCAATCCTCGGGAATCGATAGACTCTTCTGGTACCACGCCGGACCGATCCATCGCCATTGGCGGGAGAGCCGGTTATCACACTGCTCGTCGACAAAGTCACCTTTTTGAGCTTCATCGGTTGTGCCCGGCAGCGTGATTGTATCTGCCAGTTTCTGCTCAAACCACTTCTTCTGAATCCCCTCATTTTCGCGGTCGAGGGAAAAGCGCCATTCTCCTGCAAGAGAGATTGTGTCTCGACTAAAAGGCATTGTGTTTACCCCCGGTCAATCGGTATAACCCGGCAGATTTAAGACATAACCGGGCGGATCCTGGGTTATCAAACCGGTATCCGGGTCATCAGAGACTTTCGGTATTGGATAAGTTTTCCACGTTTCGCCATTATATGCGGCTGTCTCGCCACCTTCAGCCAGCCACGCGATAGTTTGTGCACGTAGCTCTTTAACCACATCCTTCGACGATGGAAGTCCGGCCCGATTGCGGGTTTCTTTTGGATCGGTTATCCGGTCGAAGAGATATTCCTGTCTGTCCGGGACGCTGTACGCATATTTCCAGCGATTTGTAACGGCGGTGTAAATTGCGGTATCGGCGGCGCGGGACTGCGAATAGACAACGCCGC
>JABGPX010000813.1 GCA_018644745.1 Spirochaetales bacterium | reverse complement strand
CTGGTCGGCGGGTGCCCTGATATCTTTGGCATGCAACCGGATTTACATGGCGCCCGGAACATCCATAGGCGCCGCAGCGCCGGTGTACCAGACACAGGAAGGCATGGCGATGGCCGAGGAGAAGACGGTTAGCGCCGTTCGAACCCAGATGGCCGCCCTTGCCGAAAAGAACGGCTATCCGAAATCCGTGGCGTATGCGATGGTCGATCTGGATGTTGAGCTCATTGAGATTTATTACGGCGACAATGTGGTACTCACATCGACCGATGACCTCCCTGACTTTGAGCGCGAGGCGGCAAAGACAGGAGTCAACTTCGAAAAGGGCAAGACCGTAGCCAAAGCGGGAAAACTACTTACTTTAACCGCCGGCGATATGGACAAGTACGGCATTTCTTCGGGAACGGTATACGACACCGAGGAACTGTTCGAGGAAATCGGGATTGTGTCCGAAAATGTGGTGTATCTGGAGCAATCGCCCCTCGATCGGGCCGCGGCTTGGATCACCGGAGCCCTCGTTACCGGTATTCTCGTGTTGGCCGGATTGGTGGCGCTCTACATGGAGGTAACCAGCCCTGGGTTTGGCATTCCCGGAACATTGGCGGTTATCTGTTTCGCAGTCGTTTTTCTCGGAAACGCCCTTCTCGGTAACGTGGGATCTCTCGAGCTCCTTCTCTTTCTCCTCGGAGTCATCCTGCTAATCGTCGAGATTTTTCTTATACCCGGATTTGGCGTTACCGGTGTGAGTGGTATCGTGCTCATCGCAGTAGCGCTCGTGCTGAGCAGACAGGATTTCCTTTGGCCGACGTTTACGTGGGAGTGGGAACTGTTTCGGAAAAATCTCGCGGTTATGGGTATCGCCGTGGTTACGTCGGTGGTATCATTCGGTGTTCTCATAAAACTTTTCCCACACCTGCCGTTATTTAACCGGCTCATTCTCGAAACCCCATCCGCGGAAGATACAGTGTCTCTCCCCGGTGCCCTGCCAGGCACGGCTATCATCAAGGGGCCAAAGGTCGGAGATCGCGGATTTGCACTTACGATTCTGCGGCCGGTCGGGAAGGCAGAGTTCGGCGGTAGGAGTGTCGAAGTGAAGGCGGATGGTGAGTTTATCGAGATTGGAGATACCGTCGAAGTAATGGTGGTGAGCGGAAACCGGATATTGGTGAGGAGGGTATAAGCATGGGCTGGCTACTCTCTTTAGGATTGTGCCTTGCAGGTCTCGCCGCGATAATAGTTGAGTTTTTCGTTCCCGCGGCAGGTATTATCGGTGTGCTCGGATTCGGCAGTATCGTCAGCGGCATCGTACTCGCGTACGCCCGCCATGGCACCACCGTCGGCGCGATGTTTCTTATAGGAGCCGTAATAGCGACACCGGCGGTGATTGCGTTGTACTTCAAGCTCTTCCCGAAGAGCTTTGTCGGAAGATGGCTGATTTTGAAAGGTGAGCAGAAAAGGATCGATGGATTTTCCTCGTATGAGCATGACGGCTATAGCCATCTCGCCGACGCGCCCGGAGTCGCGATTACGGATTTACGTCCATCCGGCATGGCCATCTTTAACGAAATAAAATACAGCGTTGTAACGGGCGGTGAATATATCGAACAAGGTGAGAAGGTCCGCGTGGACACCGTCGAAGGAAGCCGAATTATCGTACGGAAAGGAGATGCGGAATGATAGTTGTTTATATAGTCCTTGGTGTAATCGCACTGGTGATTCTGGCGTTTTTTTTAAAGTTCTTTGGTCTCTGGTTCAGGGCGTTGCTCTCCGGAGCACCGATTAAACTCGGGCGTCTTGTTGGAATGTGGATTCGGCGGGTTCGCTCCGGCGTGATCGTCGATGCGAGGATTATGCTTACCAAAGCAGGTATACAGGTGGATTCAGATCTATTGGAAACTCACACACTGGCTGGCGGTGATGTTCTACGGGTTAGCAAGGCTCTGGTGGCCGCCAACAAAGCGGGCATCGAACTCGCCTTCGCAAAAGCGGCGGCTATCGATCTTGCAGGGCGGGACGTGTTGGATGCCGTACGAACCAGCGTCAATCCAAAGGTTATTGATTGCCCGAACCCGGAGAAAGGCAGGCGCACGATTGACGCGGTTGCGAAGGATGGAATTCAGCTTAAAGCGAGAGCCAGGGTAACCGTACGGGCCAACATAGAGCGGCTGGTCGGAGGCGCGACCGAAGAGACGATAATCGCCCGGGTCGGCGAAGGAATAGTTACCACCATCGGTTCGGCGGGATCGTATAAAGATGTAATTGAGAATCCGGATCAAATATCGCGGAGAGTGCTTGAGAAAGGGCTCGACGCGGGCACGGCTTTTGAAATACTCTCAATCGATATTGCGGATGTTGACGTCGGGGAAAATGTCGGCGCAAAGTTACAGGCCGATCAAGCCGAAGCCGACAAGCGGCGTTTTCAAGCTATCGCCGAACAGCGCCGTGCCGCCGCGCGGGCCCGGGAACAGGAGATGATGGCAGAGGTCGTTGAAAATCGGGCAAAGGTCGTACTCCAGGAGGCCGAGATTCCGAAGGCCATTGCCGGCGCGTTCCGTGAAGGAAACCTGGGCATCATGGATTACTACCGACTCAGGAACCTCCAGGCGGATACAAAGATGAGGGATAACATCGGAGGAGATACCGAATCAGACGGACCGGAAGGAGCTTAGGTGATCACTCTTTTCTATGCCGTGTTGGCGCTCTTACTCCTACCCGCGGTTTATGGCCTGGTGCGGTACGCAAGGAAGAAATGGCGGATTGAGGTAATGCCGGAAAAGCCCCCCCTGTCGGCAAACCCGGCGGTGCCGGCCGCAGGAGGCGAAGAGTCTATTTCGTCACTGCTCGCGAGGGATTCCATGGCAGGTACCTATCCCGCTGCGGTGGATCTTTCCGACCGGCCCTCCACGGTGAACAGGACGGTAACTGAGGGCGATGCCGCACCGGAGGAACCGAAACGAGGCCGGGCGCTTCGTCGAATCCAAAAGCTGCCTCGTCTGCAGCAGGCGGTGGTGTGGGCAGAGATTCTTGGTGCCCCAAAATCGCTTCGGCAGACCGAAGAATCGGGGCCTGGCGATCCGATTGAGAGATGATCCATGTTTTTCTCGGGCCGCGCCCGGGGGAATTAAGTCACT
>JABGPX010000986.1 GCA_018644745.1 Spirochaetales bacterium | reverse complement strand
CAATCAGATTGAAGTGCTTGAATATTCAGGCGGTGATCAGAGCTGGCGGACTATACAGACCGGTCACGATACCGCATTTAAATCGATAACCGGTGACATTTTCTCCGTTGGATTCTCCGACATCATGCTTCAAATGTGGGCAGGATTTCTCTATGAGTATGCCAACGGCAAGCCTCTGAGCAAATATTCCGGCTGTGTTACTCCTGATGAAACCGTTCCTGGGCATCGGCTGCTGACCGCGGCGCTTCAATCTCAAAGAGACCGATCGACGGTAGTACTAAATCCGCGATAATGCAGAAATTCGAACGAAGAAACATAATCAGCAATACCTTCGGAGAAGGTCTCTGGGGATTGGGTTGGAATATTGTCGGCCCACTGACCGTACTCCCGGTAATTATCCGCCGTCTCGGTGGAGGGTCATTCGAAGTAGGTATACTTGCAGCTCTGGTGTCCGCAGGTGCTCTCCTTCCGCAGCTGCTGGGATCTTTGATTATCCAGAACGGGCAGGGGAAGAAGCGGTTTCTACTCACCTATCATCTATACGCGATAGCACCACCTTGGTTGGCCAGTGGGTTTGTGGTGTTGTTTCTCTCCCAGCCGCAACCGGCACTGGCAAGATTGCTGCTCATATCATTTATATCGCTGTCGGTATTCGCGATGGGATTGATAATACCAATTTGGCTCGATTGGCTGGCCGGGATATTTCGCAAGCAGATCAGAGGTTTTGCCTTTGGGCTATCGAGTTCCGCGTCCGCGGTTGGCGGAACAACGTCCGCTCTCCTCGCGGCGTATCTGACCGGTTCGCTGGTTTTTCCGATGAATTACGGCGTGTTATTCTTCATTGCTGTTGCCTTTTTTCTATTAAGTATCACGGTTTTCTCTTTTCTGAAAATCAGCGAAATCCCGGCGCCGCCGACTTTATCGGTACGAGCTGTTTTCAGCAGATTTGGCGCGTCGCTATCCAGCAGTAATTTCCGGCGCTATCTGTTTGCACGGAGTATGGTCGCGCTAGGGGCTGCATCCGCATCATTTTTTGCCTTACACTACCTCTCACCTGAAGGTGGAATGGTCTCAAGCCAGATTGTTATTGGACTTGGTGCACTCATTTCCGCGGCTCGGGCGCTATTTAGTGTGATTCTAGGTCGCCTTGGTGATAGAATCGGCCATCGCACGGGTGTTATTATCGGTGTAGCCGCTCAGGCTTTTTCGATTGGATTTGCGATGCTCCTCCCGGGAGCTGTGTCCTGCGGTGTGGCTTTTGCCCTTACCGGTATCGGAATTGCAGGAGCGATGGTATCGCATCAAAATTTTCTGTTTGAAACCTGCCCCCATGATTCACGAGCCGCCCATATTACTGCGGCAAATCTTGTACTGGTACCGTTTACTACCTTAGCTCCTCTCGGAGTCGGAAAGGCAATTGAGCTTTACGGGGCGTTTCCAGTTTTTGGCGTTTGCCTCGGGGCAACGATGGTCGGGCTTGTTTGGTTGATCGGATTTGTTCGTGACCCGGAATTACCGAGTCCGGCGGAGGAACCGATCGCTGCCTGAGAGTATTAATCGTTCTCAATAATAGTAATAGTGGCCCTCCCGGTAAAATGTGCATATATTACAAATATTGTAATGTAAGGGGGCCATATGGAAATTGGAAATGAAACTCATAAATATGAAGTAATAGATGATTGGGCAAAATTGCCGGCAAACCTTGTGTTCGGAACAACTCATGGTGTAGTCGAAGACAAGAAGGGGAATATTTATATTCATCATACCGGGAAACAATCGGTAATAAGGTTTCGGCCGGACGGCACTTTTATTGATTCCTGGGGAGATGAATATGAAAGCGGCGCCCACGGCATGCATTTGAGACGTGAAGGAGAGGATGAATTCCTCTATCTTTCAGCAACATCCCTTGGATTCGTCGCGAAAACGACTCTAGACGGTGAGGAGATCTTTAGAATTACAACTCCGGATCTTGCTGATATATATGATGAAGAACATCTCTTTGTTCCTACCGAGACGGCGGTAGCATCAGATGGGAGAATTTATGTTACTGACGGTTATGGCCAGTCCTGGGTGCATGTGTATTCCTCCGATGGTAAGTATATCAAGAGCTTTGGCGGGATGGGCTCGGGTAGAGGCGAGTTGAGCAATCCCCATGGAATTATGATTGATACGAGGGGCGGAAATGAGCGAGTGCTTGTATCTGACCGGGCAAACCATCGGCTTCAGTATTTTACTTTGGATGGGATACATGATGGATTTGTCGATCACGATCTTCGTCTGCCGTGCACAACAATACAATTGAAAGATGAAATATATATTCCTGATCTGCATTCCCGCTTAACAATTCTCGACGCCGATGACAAGGTGATTACTCATCTTGGAGACAGACCGGGAATATGGGACAAGGACGGCTGGCCCAACTTGCCGAAATCGGATTGGATTAGCGGAAAATTCTCCTCTCCTCATGACCTTCATGTAGACAAAAGCGGGAATATTTACCTTGCCGAGTGGTTATCCGAGGGAACCGGCAAAGTAACAAAGCTGCGTCGGCTGGAGTAAGCGAAACCTAGCAATCTTCCGGCCATTACCTTCTCTTTGATTCAAATTCCTGATAGCCTCCTACCCTATGAATAATTCTTGGTATGAAAATTGGCTTGTCGGCGCGAACGGAGTGTATCTGGGCGGCGCTGACGGAACATGGGAGCGAATTGGAAAGTTCGACTTCCAGGTAAATGCAATGCTGCGAACCCCTAACTCGATTATTGCGGGTGTTTATTGCGGTGTTTGGCAGATAACGGTTCAAAACGGAACTTGGCTTCAATTACACGACGAAACCTTTACCGAGGCGCTGGCTCTAGCTCCTCACACTTGTGACGCCGGAGTGCTGGCGGCTTGTCCCTACGGCATCGCGACAGCGGACCGGGACGACCTCGGTGCATATCGGTGGAAATTCCATTCTAACGGCCTCCGGGTAAATGAGCGGTTTACCAACGCGGTACTGCAATGCGGGGAATCTGCGGGAACTTACCTCATAGGTACCGAGAGCGGGGTTCTGTTCTTCGATAACGGCCGATGGGAGAGGACAAATCTCTCGTCCGGACCGGTAAGGGCGCTGCTGCGGGCTCATTC
>JABGPX010000469.1 GCA_018644745.1 Spirochaetales bacterium | reverse complement strand
ACCTTTCCGAGTCTCTACCCTTTATCGCGAGTTTTTCCCGAATATGGCTGGTTACACGAAGCACATTCTCCATGAGTTTCTCGGGTTTCTTAAAAACATTCCCATTCAGCCTTTGAAGGATGTACTTGGATATGTCTTGTCCACTTGTTTCTATACAATACGTATCGTTGATGTGACCGTTGCCGTATCTATATCCTCGAACATATGTCCCATCTATCTCAAACGCGCTGATGATCTCGTACAGGTTGTGCTCTCCGCTTTGTCCGTCCATGGGGCCATTGTATACATGAGAAGGCTAATTATTCCAGCCTTCCGCCTTCCCGAATTGATCCATAACAACCAGGAAAAATTCAGCGGCTAATATCATCGGGAAGTGGCCTAAAACCTTGGTTTTCAGCAGTTTCGCTGTTTTCGGCTTCAAAAGATAATCCAGCAATTTGTAGTAATGGTATAAGGGACGATCAAACTGCTTTCGCTTAAGCGAGGTTCTCAATATGGATTCAACAGCTTTGGAAACCTGGTGAGATCTTCTGCTTTCGCTGAATTCACCGAGAATCTTGTAATCAATAACGTCTCGCTTCGCTTTTATCGCGATGAACAGCTCGCGATAGCTGTATTGCCTAATCCTCTCCGCTTCAACAAAATCCGCGGCACAATCGCTCAACACCAGCAAAAGGTTCTGCTCATATCGCATCTGGCGCGGGAAAATGAGCCGGAGAGCTTCCGGGCGGGGATCGTTAATGGGATGACCATGCTCCGTAAGATATTTCGACAGCAGCTTCTGTCCTTCCCTACCGCGCAGGAACCGAGTAAACTCCCGCTCTATGTCATCGTCGCGGGTTAAGAAATACTTATATCCCTTCAGATAGTCGAAAGTACGCAGGGTATCCAGATATCCAAGATTCATGAAATCGTCTAGGAATTTCCGGCTGAAATCGAGTGCTCCTCCCATTTTGATCGAGCTTTTGATATACACAGTAACTCCGCCCTGAATATTCGGACGTCTGTTTAAACCGATCCCGGCGATGTCGACAATGATAATCCGCCGGTATCCTCGGCGCCGTGCCATCCCGTAGGGCATATTATCGTACACGCCTCCGTCGACATAGTTCTTCCCCAGAATTCTCGGACGCTCAAATCCGGGAAACGCGGCGCTGGCCATGAGATAATCGATGAGAGTACCCGCGGGCATCTCGTCCACAAATACTTCTTCAGACTTCATCTCAGTGAGATTGAAAGTAACAACACCAAGGTCTTTTCCGGCGCCGCGGATTTTATCCTCATCCAGATGTTTCAGGAGCAGTTTGCGCAATGGAGTGGTATCCAGACCTTTTCGTTCTAAGAAATCCCGATAAAACAGACGCAAGGTGGGCAGCTTGGTCCTTGCGACTTTGAGTTCGCCGTCTTGGATGAGTTCATCCGGAACCTTTAGAATGAAATCAAGACCTATCTTTCCTGCGATTTCCTCCAGCGCAAAGTCCTCCCCCTGTACGAGGAAACCTGCGATAATTGCACCGATAGAATTTCCAATTACTGCATTTATCTCAATTCCGAGTTTTTTTAAGGCTTTCCAAACACCAACGTGATAGATACCTTTCGCACCGCCGCCGCTCAGTACGAGGCAGTATTCATCGCGCCGTGCTGCTTTATGATCTTTTGCTTTCATTGGATTATTTCTAAAATGTATGATATTTAGCTCTACCTTGCAACGTAACAGCTTGACCAAGATCAGCGGAAAGGCGATGGTCAACTTAAATGGGACAGACCGCGGGGAATGCCGAATACAAACCACGATTCGCCGCCGGCGCAGCCCTCGCTTCAAGAGATTTCCGTTATCTTTGGTTCGGGATTATCACCATGATGGCCGGGCTGCAGATGCAGGGTATCGCCCGGGGTTATTTTGTCTATGATCTGACCTCTTCATCCCTCATTCTTGGATTAGTAGCCAGTGCCTTCGCGTTTCCGATGCTCGGTCTCTCTCTATTCGGAGGAGCTCTCGCCGACCGATTGAAAAAAAAACGTATTATCCAAGTCTGTCAGGCTCTCGGGAGCCTAACCGCCGCCGCGGTGGCAATAGCTATATCTACCGGTAGAATTACCTGGGTGCATCTGCTTATATCCTCACTCATTAACGGGGTTATATTTGCATTTATGGTGCCGGCTCGTACGGCACTCATCCCCCAGCTTGTAAGCCGGGAACACGCAACCAACGCGTACGCCCTTAACGCCGCGGCGATGAGCGCCACTACACTACTAGCTCCGGCCTTCGCCGGGAACCTGTACAACTGGATTGGCGCCTCTGGAGTGTTTTTCGTAATTGCGGGTCTGCAGGCTTCCGCGGTAATTTTCACCGGGATGGTTCATACCGATGATCAGCCGGCTCCAAGAGCTGAAAAAGCGATATTCAAAGAGATTGGAAGCGGCCTTTCATATATAAGAAACCACAAACTCATTATCGTGCTTATTGCGTTGGGCGTATCTACAGCCTTGCTCGCGATGCCGTTCAGATCATTCTTACCTGTATTTATCGTTGATGTTTTCGGCCGGGGCCCAAGAGCACTCGGAACACTTGTAAGCATCATGGGAATCGGCTCAATTGTGGGAACCGTCACCATTACAATAGTCGGCAGAAGGGGAAGAGGGATCTTCCTTCTTACGGGGGGCATACTATCGGCAGTAAGCCTGATTCTTGCCGCGGTAATTCCGGTTTACGCTTTCGTAGCAGTGCTTATGATAACCCTCGGTCTCGGTGACGCTTTCAGAAGGGCGCTCACCATGGCCCTTATCATGGAGTCCACAGAACCTGAATTTCAGGGCAGAGTCAGCAGCGTATATACCATGAATTTCGGGCTCATGCCTCTCGGCACCCTGCCGGCAGGTCTCATCACCGAGTATTTTGGCGTGCAAGCAGCTACCGGTACATTAGGCATCCTGCTGCTGATTATCTGCATTGCGGTACTGATCAGCCAGCCAAAACTTCGTCGCTTGCGCTAGAAAGCTTCGCCGAAACCAACGTAAATGCCCCAAAGCTTGCTAGTTTCATGCCGCAACATGCTTCGGGATATATTCCGCATTCTCCTTGAGAGGTGTTTGATATCTACGATTCCATTGCATTCGATACGTGCTTTCTG
>JABGPX010000756.1 GCA_018644745.1 Spirochaetales bacterium | reverse complement strand
GATCTACTCCGCCAAAAAGCGCCGTTGTATCACTTTCATACTCATGCCGGCGTTTAAACTCCGGCAGAATATCATCGTCGGTCATCGCTACCGGCATACCAGCGGTAAGCAAAAGAATAAAGTTCTGATTCGCGCCAAATGCTCCAAACTGACTGGCTGGATCATCACGAAATCCCAGAGCGAAAGTTATGGATTCGCGCAGTTCCGCGGGAAAAGCATCGGGAAATCGGCGACGGGCTTCTCTGTCCAGATAGTGAACATCCCTTGTTCCGGATATCCCCAGACTTTCTAAAGCGGTTTTCGCAGTGGTATCAAGATTATCTGAATCATCCGAAATGATAAATCCTGGTTTGAGATCGCTCTCGCAGTAGAATAGCTCCCAGGCGTTCAAGCCGCGCATGAGCTCCTGAGGTCTGTTTTTTGTTGGCCATGCCAAATATGGATAACGCTGCACATCAATTTTCAGTTCAGCAGCAGCTAGATCTTTTATGGGAGAAATCAGACCCATTTGACAAAGCTCACGCAAGCTGCTTGATAAGTCGGAGAAGAAACTCGTTTCCCAGCCCAGCTGCATTAGCCGGCTCTCAAGCGTTGACATGTCGGCCGGCAGCGACAAAGCCTCGACTATCTCCACCTGAGGGCCGTCTAGATAAACGCACGCCCCGCCCTCAGCATCTAGAGCTATAGCCTGCCCGTCCCCGGTTGAATAGAAAGATATTTTTTTTGCTACAAATGCGTCCGAATCCGGCAGGATCATGGGATTAATGTTGATATAACCACCACTTAGATCTACCAGCCGCCTGAATCGACAGAAAATCCGTAAACCTCAAATATGAAGTCGTATTCTTCTACGGCACCATCAATCTCGATTCTGTACCTCCTGCGGATGAGTTTGTTGGCCAGCATGTTGATGGTAAAAGTAAAATCGGGCGAGTCCGCACCGGTGAGAAGGCTCGATGTGAGAGCGGTAATATCGAGCGTCAATTCAGGCACCGGGGTCAAAGATGAGGCACCTGTATTAGTAGTAGAATGCTCAAACTCGAGACTAACGTATGGCGGCCCTGTTAGCGTAAGGTCCTCCCCGGTATTGTTGACTATATGAAGCACCGTATTTAGCGTTTCTGTCGCGTTTTCCTCTACATACCCCAGGTATATCGTGGCGCCGGAATAATATCGATTGCCCAGAGAATCCGCCAGGTAAAGGCTTGGTCCAGGTCCTCCGTCGGCTCCAGGTGCACCAGGTGTACCCGCGGCTCCGTCGGTTCCATCGGCTCCGGTCGTTCCCGGCGCACCGGCGGCACCATCCGCTCCGGTCGCTCCATCAGCTCCTGGTAAACCGTCGGCACCAGCAGGTCCTGCGGGGCCTGCTGGACCGGTTATAAGATCGCATCCGGCAATAAGAAACAAGCCGGAGATTATCATCATGAAAATAAGGCTTTTACTCACTTTTCGCATTATGTTCACCTCCGTGAGACTGCAATTATTAGAGTCTAAGTCTATATCAATGTAACTACAAGCCATACCATTTGTCAGCCAAACTATAGCTTCGTCGGTGCTCCATTGGCTTTGAACCGATCACAAACTGGAGTATAGTGGTACTAAACATGACAAACACCGCAGCCATTTACATTTCATCTGTTCTCCTTGAAAAAAACCGCTGGGATAGTCGAATACCCTCTTTGAAGATAAGTGATTGGCTGAAACCAATCGCTGATGCGGGCTTCGACGGACTTGAACTATGGGAAAATCATCTACTGCTCGCAGATGCGGCGGAACGCGAAGCGGTGATCGCAGATCCGATGCCAATAACGGTTCTTAACACATACTGTGCTTTCGATGACCCGGGAGCGAAGGGTCGCGCAGCCTCGGCCGAACTGGCTCATCTGCTCAATGTCCCCGCAGTAAAGTTTAACTTTGGAGACAAACCGGCGATGGTAAATACGTACATGAACAATCTCATAACCTGGCGCGATGTCCTGCCCGTAAGCTGCAGGCTGCTCTGCGAATGTCATCCCGACACGATTTTGGAAGAACCTATGCAGGCCGCCGACATTTTGTCACCATTACCGGATCAATTGGAGATTATCGTCCACGCTTTCGGAGGTGATGATGACAGCAAGCTGAGGTTATGGATCGAAGCTTTTGGCTCCGCCGTTACGCATGTTCACGCTGTTGTCCGGGAGAAAACTGTTGCTTCAGAACGTATTAAAATCCTGAAAAATGCAGGTTTTTCAGGAACATGGACAATAGAGTTCTGCGACGGGGTGGCGCATCCGCCGGAGGATATGAGACAGTTATTGGCTACAGCCACCGGCGACTTGAATTATCTTCGTAAGGAGCTCACATGATATCGCTTGTCCACATCGCGCAGAAGACACCATCTGAGATATTTAGCCGGCTATTTGTTGAAGAGCTCGCTAAAATAGGAGAGCTCGTTATCATTGAGAATGGCGAAAATTTGTCGGACGATGATAAGGTCGCACTCCTAAAGAGAGCGGACGTCGCAATAACCGGTTGGGACAGCTCCCCCCTTCCCGCCGCTATTGTTGACTCACCGGGCACCTTGAGGTACGTCTGCAACGTAACCGGTGAGATGAGCGCATTCGTGCCGGTCGAAATTATTTCTTCAGACATTCTGGTGAGCAATTGGGGGGATACCCCGGCAATTAGCATTGCCGAAGGAACCGTTGCACTGCTGCTGGCCGTACTCAAGGACATGCATCGCCAAGTAATGGAAATCCGCGACGATGGGTGGAACCTCAGTCATGAGGAGACCGGCGGCACGTTGTATGATGCCGCAGTCGGCGTTTATGGCTGCGGGGCGATTGGCCGTCGTTTTCTCAATCTTATTATGCCTTTCGGATCCCGGTTACTTTTTTTCGACCCATACTGCAAAGACATACCGGAAGGCTGCGGGCAAGTTCATACACTCAGAGAGCTGTTTGAAAAAAGTGAAATAGTAATAATCTGCGCGGGTTTGACCGTCGAAACTCGTGGAAGTGTTACCGCCGAGCTTCTTGCGATGCTGCCCCGTCATGGGGTTGTTATCAACACCGCCAGGGGAGCGATTATCGATCAGGATGCGCTTTTTTCCGAATTGGAAAGTGGTCGATTACGGGCGGGTCTCGATGT
>JABGPX010000370.1 GCA_018644745.1 Spirochaetales bacterium | reverse complement strand
TACCTCTTCCCCTACCAGCGCCTGGTGGTCAGCAACATCCTCGAGAAACGTGATCAAATCGTAATCCTCCCCACCGGCGCCGGCAAATCCCTCTGTTTCTCCCTACCCGCTCTGCTCCTTGACGGCCCTACCCTTATCATCTTCCCCCTACTAGCCTTGATGGCAGACCAGGCAAGACGCCTTGAGGAAACCGGCCGGGATGTGGCAATTATTCGTGGAGGTCAGAAGCCCGAGGAGCGTGACCGTATCTGGAACGACATCGAAGCCGGCAAGGTGACCTACATCCTGTCAAACCCGGAAACACTCATTCAGGAGAAAACCGCCGCGCGCCTCAAGTCACTCGGAATCAGCCACATGGTAATCGATGAAGCTCACACGGTCTCCGAATGGGGAGACAGTTTCCGCCCTTCCTACCTTCAGCTTGCAGAAATACGGAAAAATGCGGAGATTCCCCAGGTGACGGCGTTCACTGCAACGGCGTCCGAGTACGTTTTGAAACGTATCCGCGAGATAGTATTCGAAGACAGCAATCCCAATCTCGTCCAAGCAGTACCGGACAGGCCGAATATCAGCTACTCGGTGCATCCGGCGCTTTCAAAAGACTACGAGATTCGGGCACAAGTGGAAACCGCAAAACGTCCCGCTATCATTTTCTGCCGCTCAAGAACCGCAACGGAGCTTACCGCTCGGATGCTTCGGCGACAACTCAACGAAGACGATATCCGATTCTATCATGCCGGGCTGGAGAGAGAAGAGAAAACCGCGGTAGAAGAGTGGTTCTTTGAATCTAATAATGGGATATTGACGGCGACATGTGCGTACGGAATAGGGTAAGATCCTTATATGTATTAATACTTCTGCCATAAAGTCTATGATTTTACATGTCGTCATCGACAATGGCACGATCATGAAAATAGATATTATCATACTTGTCCGCGAAGTTGCTTTACTGATCATTATTTGTGGAAGTATAATACCGATATTCTGCGGATTACGAACTCAGAATGCTTTCTTCATTATTTTTGCGAAGGCCCCATCTTCTCGACGCCTCCTTTCAGCCTTAAGTTGTTCTTCGTGAAGGGCGTCAAAGGCCCAATGTTCCTCGTAATACGGATGGCCGATAATCCGAGAGTTTCCAATTACAATCCACGCAGCATTTATTCTAGCTATCCGCAAATTGCCATTGGCATTTATCAAAAGCTCTTCAGAAACTTCGTCCCTTCGAAGTCGTCGATACCCGAGCTTACCCAACTCTGAAAACGCACGCTCCCGTTTTTCTTCATCGGTTTCACGATCTTTTGTTTTTTTTTGCACTACTTTCCTGATTACTAGATAGACGTATCCGCTAAACATAACCCCCACCAAATAGAATAATCCTGGAGAGTTTAGCAATTGATTGATGGGCTTGGTTAGGATAATTTAAAAAATTACACCATCATCGACGGATCAAACGGTGTTTCATCGCGAAACCCTTCCATACCTATAAGGAACTGCAGATATGGCGTCTCACGAATCTGCTCCACCGTCTCTTCGTCGGTAATGCCCAGCTTCTCTTTGATGATGAGCGATCCCAGCGCAAGACGAAATGGTTTCGCCGGCGCCCCCTGTCCCGACTGCGCAAACTGTTCGGCATAGGATGCTTCGAACTCGTCCCATGGAATGAGCCCTGCCAACCGAATCCATCGGTTATTCGGATTTAAGTGCCCTCCGAATGGAAGATAGAAATCCTCGAAACGTAGCTGCTTTGATGACTCCTGACGGTACATTGACCCTCCCAAGTGCAAGGGTTTCGCCGTGTTTATCCCAATTCCCGTGCACTTCCCGAGAGAATTTTACCCCTAAATTCATATCTTGTAAATTCTTATTCCTTATTCAGGAAGCCCTAAATACGGGCTTAACAGCCAGCTGATGGCTCCGCTGCCCTCGGCCATCAAATACCAGGAAGAACTGAAAAAGATCCAGGAAGAAGCCAACGCCTGGTATGCAAACGTAAAGTAAAAATTTGTAACCTTTCTGCTGTAACTACAGCAATTGGAGCAATAAGCCGCCTGGAAATCCCTTTTGGGGATCGGGCGGTTTTTTTTGTCAGCGATCATTATCATGGGGCATAAAAACTACAACCATGCGGATCAGCCCATTCACCTTACTGTTACAATTTCAATGTCCTTAAGTTTGCCAAGTCTGAGATCATTGGTAAAAAAAACGTCTGCTCCTGAATAAAGAGCTGTGGCAAGTTGAATGGAATCGGGTGTTTTAAATTGCTGCTCTGCCCGGATTTCTGCTGCTAATTCAGCAATAGCTTCATTTATCGGGATCAAGGGCTCCGATAGCAGATCCTGAAGCAGAGCTCTGTATTTTTGTACTAATTGCTTATTCTTCTGTTTTTTTGGCATCACTAACAGCTCCAGGAGAGTTAGTGTAGAGGTTGCCAAAATGGCTTTGGACGAGATCCAGCGATTAAGTTGATCCTCAACAAGGACTGATAAACTTTCCTGGCCCTCTATCAGATAGATGAGGGGAGCCGTATCAATGTAGATTTTCATAAATCAATCCCAGGACTCTCGTTCTGTTTCCAGCCACCCGTCAGGTTGATCACTACGCTCAGTTCCTCTGTTCAATCCTGCTAAATCGTTCAGGGCTTTCAGGCTAAGATCGGTTGAGTCTGCTCTTTCTTCATTTGTGAGTGGTGACAGTTTAGCTATGGCCTTTCCCGCCCTTTCAAGAATAAATGTCTCCGACTTTAAATTGACCTCATCCAGTATCTCTCCCAAGCTTTTCCTTACCTTCATCACGGATATCACCTTCATAGTATGCCTCTCTATTTAAAATATATTCTTTAATACTATGATAATCAATATATCAGGTATCATAATTATATGAGTAGATTGACTTTTGCTTCCGGTATAACCGGGTAGCAGGTTTCCTGCGGTCCTGGAAATACTCTGATTGTCAGACAGGTTTTATCTTCAATATTTTCCAATCGCAGACAAGCCAAGTTGCGCCACCGGTGGATGTACCATCTACCGAAGCACCTGATGCTTGGTCGAAGCTGCGTAGTCAAAGTTGGGCCAGGCTATTGCAGAAGGTCTACGAGGTTGACCCATTTGTCTGTCCGAAGTGTCAGGGGAAGATG
>JABGPX010000832.1 GCA_018644745.1 Spirochaetales bacterium | reverse complement strand
TTTTGTTCCTTA
The DNA here is from genome assembly GCA_018644745.1 of Spirochaetales bacterium. The sequence goes on along the minus strand of JABGPX010000832.1, from coordinate 3,128 downwards.
CCTGAACCGCTTCTTCGAGTTCTTCCTCGAGCAATCGTGCAAATGATTCCATCGCTCCTCCAAAATATACAAGAATATTGTATTTAATAACAGGGAGCTTCTCACATCCGATTCAATCAGGCATACTATTTACTGATGGCTACCAGGAAAAGTCCTTCAATAAAGATAAAAAACCCGGAAGTCGCCGCCGTATTCAAAGCTTATCCCAAAGATATCCGGGAAAGATTGATGTTTCTTCGTCATCTGATTTTTGATACAGCCGCCGAAATTCCGGGAGTTGGAGAGCTAGAAGAAACTCTCAAATGGGGAGAACCAAGCTACCTGACGCCGTTGACAAAAAGCGGAAGCACCGTTCGCATTAACTGGAAGCAAAGTCTCGGCCGTCAGTACGGGATATATTTTAAATGTACGGCGAATCTAGTTCCTGCATTCCGGGAGGAGTACCCAACAATATTTACGTATGGCGAGAACAGAAGTATTTATTTTGATATCGATGATGAAATCCCAGTGAGAAAGCTGAAACGCTGCATCGCATTGGCTCTAACCTATCATCTTAATAAGCAACTCGATACATCGGCTCGGTGGAATATGGTGAAAAACATTCATGATTAATTCACTATCTCATTAGTGCATGCGCTTGCCGGAAGCTAAGGAATCTTCGTTCCGCCTCATGCCATAGGTTTATGCGGAGACCCGCTAAGCTCGAGCGCAAGGTCATGGGAGGCGTCTCGCTGATTTCAGGTGTAGCCTTAAGAGTTTCCTGGAGCATATAGTTCGGAATCCCCGGTTTGAGATGATGCAGGTGATGAATCCCAATGTTGCCGGTGAACCAGGCCAAAATGGCCGGCAGCCGATAATACGACGCGCCACGCATCGCCGCGTCCATGGCGTTCCAATTCTCATCTCTTGCCCAATAGCCGGGATTGAACTGATGCTGAACATAGAAAAGCCAAACTCCTACCATGCTGCATATCCAGACAATCGGCAGCTGTATCATCAGAAAATGGCTGAAACCGAATCCGATTGAGATTGCGATCCCTATTCCAGCAATCGCCGCGGTAGTTAACATCACGCTTAGCCATTCTCGAAGTTTTGGCTCATTTCGCGGTATCCGATTTAAAAGTAAGAAAAGGAAGAGGGGAACGATAACGAACATCATGAAAGGATTACGATAGCTGCGGTAAATTATGCGTATTTTTAATGAGGATTTTCGGTACTCAACAAAGGTCATGGTCCACACGTCTCCTGTCCCGCGATGATCTAGTTGACCATTAGTCGCATGGTGTTTCAGATGGGATAATCTCCATGCGTTAAAGGGAGTAAAAGTCAGCACTCCGGTGAAATGTCCGACCATTCGATTTGCCCATTTTCCCGGCATAAATGATCCATGGCAGCAGTCGTGGAATATGATAAATGTCCGTATCAGAAAGAATGCCGCGGCGATAACAAGGGGAAAAATCGCTAAATAAGACACGCCTTTTTGAAGGAGAAAGAGCATCGCTGCCCAAAGAGCTATATATGGCAGAATGGTATTGAGTATCTGTATGGCGCCTCGCGTAGAGGATCGCTTTTGGAACGCCCGAATATCATGAAACCATTGGGGCGATGATGAATTGTTGATTGATTTTTGCATGTCAGGAGGAATATACATCATTACCGACTGACTGTATGTCAAAGATCAGTAATAGGACCTGACTGGTCCGAATCCCGTAGACTACCTACATTCTGCGGGACTCAAGCTACTTTGGTTAGATTCGATTTCCCCGCTTGATGATTGGCACTTCCTTTTTTATTATGCGAATAGCATCTATCGGGAGATTCAAAGAGAGACAATGATAATCCGCTCCTAAATATCGGCTCGTTTTACCGCCTTTTCGATATTTCGCGCATGTGTTATGTGCGATGGAGAAATATCATGCGCTCTGCGAATTCCCGCGCCTATGTAACATTTTTGATCCTAAACGACACATTTTTACCCGGAGCGCTTCTTCAGGCGCATGCCCTTGGTTCTCAGGACCCAAATGCAGACCGGATCTGCCTGATCACCCAGGAGATCACGAAAGAAGCAAGGCGTTCGCTAGAATTGCTTTTTCATTTTGTTGTAACTGTAAGCCCTCTTTATGTATCTCATATTCCCACAAAACGGCGGCAGGATTTGCCGTGGTTGCTCACCAAGTTGAATGCGCTCAGGCTTGGCTCGGATGGTGATCTCGGTTTTTCCTATACGAAAATTGTGTTGCTCGACGCGGATATCCTTCCTTTGAAGCACTACCAGCACCTCTTTCTCGTCGATTCTCCCGCGGGAACAATTAATGAGAAAAAGGATAATTTTATTGATACCGACGGCCGCGGCAGACACAGAATGCCGGAGTTTGTAAATATACGAGGTCAGTGGCGATGGCATACCGTATATCGTGATGTCGGTCATGGTTATGAAATTCCGCGGGGAATAACGGATCGTGTGAAAAAGGATCATTCGAATATGGGAGTGAACACCGCCTTGATGGTGCTCGAACCCTCAATAGCCGAGTATGCTCGAATCCTTGAAGATCTGTCAAATCCAGAAATTGCCTTTCTCATGGATTCGTTTTTCAAATGGCCGGACATGCAGTATCTGACGATGAAATGGTCTGGCAAATGGCATAATATTGACGCGTGTTTTTGCGGAATAAACGGATACCCTAGTTTATATTCTCTCTTTGGCGCCCATTTCGCCGGCATCAAACCTTGGGACATAAATCGCTGGAAATCGGTTGTTCACTACAGCCGATATGAGGATTTCAAATACTGGCATGGGGAGTACAGTCGTATGATAGCCGCAAATCCCACGTTACTGGCCAACCGAAGGCTGGAAAAGCTCATGGGGTATATTGACGGAATCTCACATCCCCGAGCCGAACCGGCAGAATCATTCCGCTGAGATCCTTAATTGGTGACTGATTATGCTTTCTGGGCAGCCTTCATATCTTCATAAAAGTTCGCTTCGCTTGCTTTCATGTAGGGGAAAAGCCAGAGATAGCCAATACCTAAGGTGAACATGCATAGGATCGCCCAGCCGATGAAGCTGAAATAAAGCCCGAACAGCTTACCTTTATATCCTTGCATCAGTTCCTTGCTTCTGTTCAGAG
>JABGPX010000909.1 GCA_018644745.1 Spirochaetales bacterium | reverse complement strand
GTCTTTAACCTATCGAGGTAAAACAATCTTTGAAGTGCTTTTGATGACAATTGAGGATGGTATCGACTATTTTGACGACATTTCAATCGAGAAAAAACTAGCAGTCTTGAAGGACGTGGGACTCGGTTATCTCGGACTCGGTCAGCCATTGTCCACACTCTCGGGCGGCGAAGCGCAGCGAATCAAGCTTGCAGCCGAACTCCACAAAGACGGATCGCTTTCTATCATGGATGAGCCGACAACCGGCCTTCACCCCGCGGACATCGGACGCCTCATCGGGATAATCGACCGGCTGGTAGATAGCGGAAATACGGTCGTAGTTATTGAACACAACCTTGATGTTATCCATGCCGCGGATTGGATAATAGACCTCGGCCCCGAGGGAGGAGATCTGGGCGGCCATGTTGTGGCCGTAGGTACTCCTGAGATGGTTGCAGACAATAAGGCTAGCGTTACCGGCCGCTTTCTCTAGATTAGAACTCGTACTGCTTCCAGGAACCGTCAATCACTCGAACAGACTCTTCGATCGAATCAATCGCCTCAGCTTGAGCATCATCAAGCACAATATCCGCGGCGGTAAGATTAGCCTTTAGATGTTCCCGCCCTGTCGCCTTTGGAATTACAATGATGTTCTTCCGCAACAGCCAGGTTATGCAAACTTGAGAGGGTGATGCACCAAGGTTCGCGGCAATTTCGGTAACCGTCGGATGGGTGAGTGCTTTGCCGCGCCCCAAAGGCGAATATGCGGTAACCGCCATACCCAGCTTTGAGCATGCGTCAAGCAGATTCCTCTGAAAAAGCAGCGGGTGAAACTCTACCTGGTTTGTTACAATCGGTATTTCAGAAATAGATGCGGCTTCGGCAGCAATCTCTGAATTGAAATTGCTTATACCGATACTCCGGACATATCCCTTTTCCACCAGCTTTTTCATCGCCGCCAGAGTTTCTTCAAAACTGACTTTTTTCATGGGCCAATGGATGAGCAGCAGATCGACAAACTCCACACCGAGTTCTTCACGCATCCTATCGCCAAACTGCCGCACCGCTTCGGAGGATTGGGAACTCATGGGTATTTTTGTTGTTAGAAAAATCGAATCTCTGGGTACACCGGAGTCTGCTATACCGTTCCCCACTTCCTGGTGATTGCCGTAGGCGTCGGCGGTATCGATATGTCTGTACCCCATCTCCAGGGATTCTACAACGGTGGTTCGACATTGCTCACCGCGCAATTCCCAGGTACCGAGACCGAGCTGGGGAATCTGATGTTTTGAGCTCAGTGTTAAGTTTTTCATACATCTCCTTTCCTTCTGCTCATCCTACCCATATTACCTCGACATGTAAAATCCCAATCCTATCGTCGGGCTTGGTAAAAGATGCACATCGTGGTAGTAAATCTATACGAAGCCCGCTAGCAGCTTATCACCTAGCAAGCTTCGGGTCAGCACACTTATTCGAGGAAAGGTATGAAAGCAAGCAGGGTTATTGCACCAGGAAAGATCGAAATTGGGGAAATTCCTGATCCGATACCGGGCCCGGGAGAAATTGTTATTCGGCCCCGCTTGCTTTCTCTCTGCGGAAGCGATCAATATCACCTTCATTACTTCCCTCCAGAATCCTACCCCCATCAGTGGGGCACATCGGGCCACGAAATGATCGGAGTGATTGAAGCTATCGGCCCTGACGTGAAAAGCCTTGAGATCGGCGAGATCGTACTCGGTTTGGCGCCAAGGCACACGGCTATGTGCGAGCTGTTCAAAACGGAAAACGGCAACGCGGTGAAACTTCCGGAGGGCGCGCCGATAGAGGAATTGCTGATGGCGCAGCAACTCGGAACCGTAATATTCGCTCTCGAGAAATTACCCAACCTCATCGGCAAAACCGCGGTGGTGATTGGTCAGGGGTCGGCCGGGCTCTTTTTTGACGCGATGCTCAAACGGCTCGGTGTCGAAAAGGTTATCGCAACCGATTTAGAGGAACCGCGACTTGCGCTTGCTCCGAGTTTTGGAGCGGATGACACCTTTATTAACACATCTGACAATGCAAAAGCGCAGGTTGCGGAATTTACCAATGGAACAATGGCCGATCTCGTCATAGAAGCTGCCGGCGAAATCGAAACTATAAATCTGGCCGCACACCTGGTAAGAAAAAGAGGGAGAATTCTCTTCTTCGGAATACCAAGGCAAGAGACCTTTATGTTTAATTACGCCGCATTTTTCAGAGCCTATGCGGATGTGGTTTCATCATCCGGGGCAATGGACGAGCCGGATAAACGGGTTTTCCGAGCCGCTCTCAACCTGATTGCGACGAGGAAGATCCCGGCTGGCGCTATGATCACTCATCGATTTCCCTTTGCTGAGCTCGAAGCCGCATATGAAATCGCCGGGTCAAGACGCGATGGAGCTATAAAAGCCCTGATAGAAATGCCGGGTCCCGCCTAAGCTTGCTTGTCTGACCCGGCGCATACTATCATACTTCCTGTAGCCGACACGTTGTACCCAGGAGGCACCCATGGAATTAAGTAATATAAAACAGCCGCCACTAAACACCACGCTGCTGGGAGTAGTTCGCGGCGTCGCTGACTACTATGAAATGAAAGTCTCGACACCGATGCTCTACGGCGCCTCGGGCCACGCATTCCTTGCCAACATCCACGATGAACTGTGCCCAAGCGGGCCTTACTGCTGGAATATCTATCCTTTTCTCGACCTCTTGAAGAATCTTGGAATAGAGATGAAAGATCTCGGATTTGTTCATTCAGAAACACCAGCGGCGGATCGAGACACGATCGAGAATGAAATGAGAGAATCTCTCGATAACGGGAATCCCTGTGCACTTCTCAATATGGAATTCCAAATAATATATGGATATGATAATGACGGTTTTCTCGTCTCCCAGCCTTGGGGAACCAAGGACATTACTCCTTCGCACCTTTCTTTTGGTTCATGGAAAGAGTTCGGTGCGGAGATACATATGAACTTCTTTTCTCTGAGCAATGCTATTCCTGCTGAAATCGGTGCGGCAATTCGCGAAAGCCTAAAGTACGCCGTAGACCTGTACAAAAGGCCGAAGTTCCACACAGAAGAAGGTTATGGAGTCGGGCCCATCGCATATCAGAAATGGATAAAAGCCGTGAAGGACGGCC
>JABGPX010000569.1 GCA_018644745.1 Spirochaetales bacterium | reverse complement strand
ATCGATTTCGTTGATCTGCGGAGTAGTCCCGGTTGGAGCGGCATTCGGCCGCGTGCGGTCCATCGAACCGAGCGGCGAAGGGCAGATTACAATTTACGGTGACGGCACCGAGAAGGTCAGCGTTCCGTGTGACACAGATTTTCTAGAGTAGCAGCAACAGACATGTATGAGCATGTTTGAAATAAAGCGATATTTCCGAGGAGGAAAAGATGAACAAGATGCAGAAAATTATGGTTGCGGTCCTTGCCGTGATGTTCCTAGTCGGCGGGATGACCTCGCTGTTCGCAGGTGGACGGGAAGAGGATGACACTCTTAACATCGTGTTTGTGACACCGCTGGTCGCACACCCAGTATGGGACGTGGCTCGAGCGGGTTTTGAAGACGGTCTTGCGGCGTTTGGTGCCGAAGGTCAATATGTGGGACCTCTCGGAATCGATCCCGCCGAAATGGTAAATCAGATTGAGCTCGCCCTCGCCGCGGGTGCAGACGGAATCATCTCGATGCCTATCGCACCTACAGCTATGAGACCCGTCTGGAAGCTGTGCGAAGAGCAGGGCGTTCCGGTAGTATTTGTAGGATCTGTGGACCCGGAGAGCACAAGCCTGGCCTTTATCGGTACAAACGAAGCAAATCTCGGAGCCATGGGTGCGGCAGGAATCAAAGCACACTTCGCGGAACTCGGCAACCCGCCGCTGTACGCATACGTTCAGCAGAGCACGATGGATGCCTCTTTCGCTAACAAGGCAAGAGACGGATATCTGGCGGCACTGAAAGACTATGCAGGTGGTTTTGAAATGGTGCTCAATGAGCCTAACAATAGCGATATGGTCACCGCCATGCAGAAGATGGAAGCGGCGTTTGAGGCGAATCCAGAAATCAACCTCGTGATTGGCGTTGCCGGCGAAGTCGGCTCGGCAGCCGCGAAAGTCGTTAATGAAATGGAACTTCGCGAACGGATCACTATTATCGCAATTGACGACATCGAAGAGACTATGGACTGGCTCGAAGAGGGCTCAATTTACGGCGTGATGGCACAGAACTTCTATAAGATGGGCCATTATGGTGTAGAATTGCTGGTCAACTATCTCAACGACGGAACGGAACCAAGTCAGTACAATAATGACTCCGGAAGCATTTTTGTAACTTTGGACAACGTCGATTCATATCAGTCCGCTTTGAAAGAATAGACAGCGGCGATTATTACACCAGTAACGCGGGAGGGTGTATGGGAAACCGTATGCCCTCCTGTTTTTATTCAGGAGAGCAACATGGGTGGAGTAGACAAGGAAAACGGAGGGGGCGCAGCCCCGGTCGACGGGGGTGATGAGAAGTCGACCTTCAGTAAGAATCTTCGAAGGTTTTTTCGGCTGAAGGAACTCGGGATAGCAATTCCGATGATCCTAATTTTCGTCATCATTGGGATTATTAACCCCAGGTTTTTCTCGAGAGTTAACATCATCAACATGCTCCGAAACTCCGCCTTCGTGTTTGTTATAGGGGTCACCATGACGTCTGTATTCATCGGCGGCGGGCTGGATCTTTCGGTTGGCTCCACCCTCGCACTCGGCGGCGTCATATCAGGGCTCGCCCTGCTTGCCGGGGTTCCTATTTGGATATCTGTTATCCTGGGAGTCCTTGTTGGATCAACAGTAGGGTTCCTGAACGGCCTGTTCATCGCGAGATTCAAGATCCCATCATTCATCGTCACTCTCGGAATGATGTATGTAGCGAGGGGGATAGTTCAGTTTCTCACTCGCGGTAATCCAGTCTATCCACTGCCTATCAATTTCAATTTCCTTGGTCAGGGCTTCGTCTTCGGCATACCCGTCGTTGTTATTGTGGCGCTTGTACTCGGGATTATTGGTCATATCGTTCTGACAAAAACAGTGTTCGGCAGATCTATATTTGCCACCGGCGGCAACAGTGAAACCGCCCGGGTTTCGGGAATCAACATAGTTCAGATTTCATTGCTGACATACGTGCTCAATGGTACTGCCTCGGGATTGGCCGGTGTGCTCACCGCGGCAAGGCTTGGTTCAGCACTATCCAATGCCGGCACCGGAATGGAGCTGACCGTTATCGCCGCGGTTATTATTGGCGGCACCAGTCTATTTGGCGGCTCCGGTTCTGTGGTCGGAACTGCGGTGGGCGCCCTTCTCATGAGCGTCATTGCAAATGGAATGGTGTTTCTCAAGGTGTCTATCTACCTCCAGTCGGTCGTGATTGGCATGATAATCATCCTTGCAGTTGGGCTTGATCAGTACAATCGCAAGCGTCTGGGCATGACCTGATTCGGGTTAGGGGAAGGCTATGCAGAAGACCGTCCTGAAAATGGAGAGCATTACCAAGCGTTTTGTTGCGGTGACAGCTCTCGACAACGTTTCAATGGAACTATTTGAAGGGGAGATACTCGCGGTAGTCGGTGAGAACGGCGCGGGAAAATCCACCCTTATGAAGATATTGAGCGGAAGCTACTCGGCAGGATCCTATGAGGGAACGATTGAGATTCACGACAGTCCGGTGGAATTCAGCACCACGCGGGATGCCGAGCATGAAGGCATTGAGATGATCTATCAGGAAATCAGCCTTCATACGGACCTTTCGGTTGCAGAGAATATCTTCCTTGGTAATCTTCCAAGAAGGAAGCTCAAAGCCTTCGTAAACCGAAAGAGCATGATCAAGCTTTCGGCAGAGGCTATGGCGCTTGTCGGACTTGAAGTCGACGTCCTGGAACCTGTTGGGAGGTTGAGCACAAGCCAGCAGCAGCTGGTGAGCATCGCCAAGGCGCTGTATCGCAAGCCCAAGGTGCTGGTTCTGGATGAGCCTACCTCCGCACTTACGATGTCTGAAACCGAGAGTTTGATGGGTATACTCAAGTCGCTTCAGGATAAAGGGATCTCCTGTATTTACATTTCACACAAGCTGGACGAAGTGTTTGAGATTGCGGACCGCGTCATCGTGCTCCGCGACGGCAAGGTCATCTCCACCTATTCGCGCGAGAAGATAGAGGCGAATCAGATCATTGAAGACATGGTCGGACGCAAGATTGAGAATATGTACCCCAAGACCGCGATCCCTCCCGGCGAAGTGCTGCTCGAGGTTGAAAACATCACTATCCCGTCGCGGGTACCTTCAAAGTATTTGC
>JABGPX010000906.1 GCA_018644745.1 Spirochaetales bacterium | reverse complement strand
CCCAGCGAGATAGCCATTTTGGCATATTCAAATTCGCCAAACCCGCTAAACACAATGATCTTAAGGACCGGATTTACCATCAAACCGCGCCGAATAAGTTCAAGACCGTTCATTCGCGGCATTTTGATATCTGCAAAAAGAATATCTACATGGATGGACTTGATGATTTCTAAAGCATCGTATCCATTTGAGGCGAGGGTAGTTTTCAAATGTGGAAAGTGCTTGTGGATCAGGAACTCTATCGTTTCCCGCTCAATTTTATGATCGTCGACAATGAGAATACTCCGCACATCTCCCTCAGCATGATTCATCTATAGATACCCGTCCTTATACTTCCGCGGCACTCTTGAACATCCCAATTATCTTCTCAGGCGGAATCTCGGCGAGAATATTGTGGATTGAATTAAAGACAAACCCGGTGTCTTCTTTCATACAGGCTACCACTTCGCGGACTTCCTTCTCCACATCCTCCACAGTTCCAAGGGGCAGGGTCGTTTGAGAGTTCACACCTCCTCCCCAGAAGGCGATCCGGTTTCTGCTTTTGTCTTTCCACTCCCGAAAGCTCTGCTTTCCGGCGGACCACTGAACCGGATTCAGGATATCAAATCCCGAATCGATAATCCCATCGAGGATATCATACACCGCGCCACAGCAGTGGAGGAATGTTTTAATGTTCGGCGCCGCGGCCTTTGAAGCATCATTCGCCCTGCGATAGTAGGGAGTATAGAGTTCACGAAAAAGATCCGGCGGCAGAATAGTACCGGTCTGCAGCCCCTGATCATCGGCGTTGAGCATAAAAATATCCACGCTGTCGTTGAGGGCCGGTAGCAGTTTACTAAAGCCGGCAGTCGCGTGATCAATCACAATCTCGTGCACCCGTTTTACATAATCCGGGTCGCTTATACACATCATCGACCAGGATGGTATTCCGTAGGGGTACCCAATCCCGGCTCTGAGACCGGTGAACATAATAGCGCGATCGGTTGAGTTCCTAATCCGGCGGCAGTACGCGGCAATCGAATCAACGGCTTCATCGCTGATGAGCGACGCCGCGAGTTTTACCCGCATCTCATCGAGATCCTCGTACGGTAAATCCGCACTCATATCGAATTCCTGGCCGGCGTGCGGGGCGTCAAATACATAGGCCCCGGGAACCATCCTGCTTGTTTTATTCTGCTGAATCGACCCGTCTGGCATATTTTCAAAACTCTCCGGATTCATTACGAGTGCCGGGAGCCGGCCGTTGAAGTCATACTCAAACCAACGCTCGGGTTCTTCAAATGCATTTGTGTAGCGATCGGTCCCGACGGTTATTACGTCGCAATCAAGCGCATCGAGTACGTCTACGTCCGGGAGAGCAAGCATCTGCCCGGTATCGTATACCCGCGGTAGCCTTTCCGGCAAACCCAGGGCCCTTACTAGATGAGGATAAGCAAAGCAGCTTATGCCGGTGGATGCCATGGCCCCGAGATCTTTGGGAACCTGATCTACGGCTTTGAAATCGACAGCGTTGATTACTCGTTCTCTTCTTGTCATTTTTTAACCTGCGTCCTTTAAATCGTAGAGTGCGATAATATATGGATGATCCGGATCATATTCAGTCAGCGGTTTAGGATCAGCAGCGACTCCGGCAGGGCGGCAGCCGGCGCCTTCCATGCCAACGGCAGAATCACCGAGATCTTGCCTGCAGGCGCCGAGTAACTTTTTGAGTTCTGCCGCGACCTCAAGATTGGCGCCATAAATATTATTAGTTTCCGACACATCCTTAGAGAGATTGTAGAGCTCAGGTTCGATCTCACCTCTGCGGCGGACAATGAGCTTCCAGTCTCCGTGTCTGACACCTTCCAGATCATCTTTAAAGTAATAGAAGAATGTATCCCGGATAACCGGTTCGACCTCATTTTCCTCGAACAGAGGAACCATCGACCTGCCGTCTATAATGCGATCGCCTGGGACCGACGCACCGGTAAGCTCACAGATTGTGGGCAGCAGATCGATTGATGAAGTCATGCCGCGCCTCTCCTGCGCCTCGGGTATCCGGCCGGGCCAGCGCATGACGCACGGAACCCTATAACCCCCTTCCCAGCTGCTTCCCTTCGCACCCCGAAGCGGAGCATTGCTTCCGCCGTGATCACCCCGCGACCCGTTATCAGATGTGAATATCACCAAGGTGTTTTCATCTACTCCATGCTGTTTGAGCTCATCTAAAATCACGTTTACCGCCCAATCGACACAGGCTACAGCCGCTCCATATGCGCCATTCTCAGATTCCCGCATGAATCTGTCGGGGGCATAGAGAGGCAGGTGCACATACATATGAGCAAGATAGAGGAAAAAAGGCTTTTCATGATTCTCTCTGATAAAACTCACCGCCTGCTCCACGTACCGCTCCGTGAGCGCCGCCTGATCCGGCTGCTCCTGCAGAACCTCTTCATCTTTTAATAGAGGAAGCGGCGGCCACTTGTCCTCACGGCCGGCTTGCCGTCCCATATCGTTGCTGTAGGGAAGACCATAATAATGATCAAAGCCATGGTGCGTCGGGAAAAACTCCCGCTGATCGCCGCAATGCCATTTCCCGATGCACATTGTTGCATAATCGCGTTCTTTGAGCAGAGTTGCGATAGTCTTCTCTTCCGGAGCAAGTCCGAACTCCTGACCGGGAAAGAGAACCCATTGGCCGCCGAAGGAAGCGAATCCAATGCGTCTGGGAAAACAGCCGGTCAGCATCGCACCGCGAGAAGGTGAGCATACCGATGAAGCACTGTAAAAATCGGTAAATCGAATGCCTTCAGACGCCATTTTATCGAGGGCCGGCGTCTTGTTGATTTCCGACCCGTAGCAGCCAAGATCGCCGTAGCCGAGATCGTCGCAATTTATAAGAATAACATTGGGTCGACTTTCATCCACGATTAAGTCTCCTTAGAAAAGCATTTGTACTGTTAGCATATTCGCTGCCGTGATACGCGTCAACGTACTTCTTTGCGGCTGGCGGCTACTTCACCACGTTGGGTGATCGCGGAGAATATTCTAAAAAAGAGCCAGTCGTATATAACCGAAAAAAAGGAAGTCGGCGGCCGCGGAGGAGCTCCTCTGCTGTCTTCTACTATATATGGTTTCATCAATTTTCCTCCATTTGCAATAGCAGAAAAA
>JABGPX010000701.1 GCA_018644745.1 Spirochaetales bacterium | reverse complement strand
GAAATCTCCAGAAGTCGTCGGCCCGAGTAATTTCAATTTGAAGACACTGGGGATCCTTAGATACCACTTTGAAAGCTTTAACAGGCAGTTCCCAGGAGTCTCCGGCGAACCGGCTTGTCGGCATCAGCTCATTCCATTTTATCCCGTCATAAAGGCAGATTCGAGAGATTTTGCCATGAAGTTTGCTGATCTCGATCTTTTGCCGCGGATTCGCCGCGATGACACTATCTGGGGTCTCTTGTACTGTAAGCTGCTTTCGTTCCATATCCGATTCACAAATCATCGGGGTACAGCTCGGAAAACAAAGAGGTTCTGAAAGGGAAAATCTCGGAAGTCATTACCCCCTTTACCACCGCCGGATCGTCATCCATAATTTGCTTCGCCTGCTCATCGTTATCTGCTTTAAGAATTACTATTCCGAAACTCGAAGGATCGGTGTTGAGAGTACGACCGGCGAGAGTAACCGTACCCTTCTCGTTCAAATCTTTCAGATAGGCGAAATGCTCGGTAACAACCGCCGCTTCCTCATCTGTAGGACCGTTCCGCAGCATCTCCGGCCGGGATGGCTGTATTCTATACATGTATTGCTTCATGGTTCTCTGCCTTTTTTTCTCAAGTACTCCTGGAGCAAATCTGCTATTTCTGCGGCGTCCGCCTCGCTAAGATTATTGAGATAAAACCGATGCTCGCTGCCGTCCTGCTCCAGGAGAATCCCTTCGACTTGCTTCCGTGGTCCGGCCGTGTGTTCTTCTATTCGAAAATCTGATATAACCGAAAGGTTCATCGGTTTCATCTGATCGCTCACAGCAATTTGACCTCCTGCCATGGTAATAGTGGTACTCCTGATCTTTGCATAGCCGCGGTTGAGCAGAGATCTTGATTTTGGATGAAACAAGAGAATGAGCAATGGAATCAAAAGAGGGCCCGCCGAAAGAATCGCAAATATCAGTATGATCAGCCAGGGCTTCGAAATCCACAGATCAAGTAGAAAACCGCCAAGCAAATTTTCCGGCCGGGAAGACACGGGGTTGGCTACATGCACCGATCCTCCGCTACCCTCCCGCTTGATAGTTACCGCCGCGATCTGCCCCTCGGTTTGCCCGGAGGATGGACCCGCAGCTACGCCCGCAGCTACGCCCGTAGCCGAATTAGCGAAGCCGCGGCTCGGGTCATCGCGAGATATCGGCTCAAAACTTCCCAAACGGGACAGAAGCCGCTTCGCGGATGTTTCCCTTTGACTTGAGTCCGCAACAATCATAGTGTCGAGAATCGGATCAATGCTGCCAATTATGCCGGATTCTCGGTAGATGTATTTCATATTCTTCGTTGGCAGAAGATGGGGCGCGGTTTGAGAGATAAGATACGCAGCGGTCAATCCAAGGCTATAAATATCTGATGAAGGAATCGGTCGTCCTTTTCGCTGCTCTATCGGCTGATAGGATTCCTCGTTTAGAGAAAGCCCGTGAGATTCGGGCTGCACTGAAAGCAAATCTGCGAGCCTGCCTCTCAGCGGAGCGCATTTTATCCGGTATCTACCTTCGCCCGTTTTTACAATGGTGTCGGGATTTATTCTGCCGTGAATAATCGGAGGATGACTCTGATGAATCACCGCTAGCCCGCCGAGTATCTGCTGAACCATGTCGACTACATCGGCGTCAGATTGCTGACCCTCTTCGGCGACGAGATGGGTGAGAGTAACTCCTTCAACGTCCTCGAATACCAAATAGAAGCCGGCGTCGTTATCAAGTTCCTCGTTGAAGTATCCGACAAATTGGGGAAGCGTCCGATGAGTGATCTCGCCGTATCGCTTGGCCTTTTCTTCCAATGTTTTCAAGGCACTCCATTCATTAAGCCCGCTCATGAGAATCTCGCTTATGACGACAGCAGTTCCGTCCGTGTCGACAGCAAGAAGGGTTGACGAGACGCCATCACTGGCAAGCTCGCGGATTTGTGAAAAACGATTCGCTATAACATCTTTTCGCATATTGTTAGTACCTGTAGCGATGATAGGACGGCCGCGAAGCCCAGGTCAAGTAAGGCCGACCGACGAATCCAAAGGCGCTGGCAGAGGCGCTGGCAGAGGCGTATTTGTCTTGACCGGTTATGCAGCCGGCAGGTAGACTTTACTTAGTGACCCGAAGCTTGGTGTTTTTTACCCTTGTTTATGCGTGACTGTTCCAGAAATATAGAAATTTCGGCTATGTATTTTCTCTGCAAGGATTTATAGAAAGAAAAACACCAAGCTTCAGGCCAGTACTTAGACTTAATACTAGCAGAGTCATAGGATAATTACGTGAATATTATGATATACGGCGGCGGTGCGGTCGGTCTTGGTGTTGCCAGCTGCCTTTTGGCAGCAGGTGATACAGTGTTCATCGTCGCGCGGCCTGAAACGGTCGCCGCACTGGCATCCGATGGCCTTGTAAAATCAGGAATATTCGGAGATAGGCATCACATGCCGAGCAGTTTCAGAGCCGCCCATCAAGCGGAAACTTATCGTGAGATATCAATGGATTTCGTCCTTGTCTGCACCAAATCGTACGATACGAAGGACGCCGCACGACGAATCCATGCGGAGGGTTTCGACGCCAATCCAAACACCAGATTTATTCTATTTCAAAACGGATGGGGAAACCGGGAGGCCTTTAGTGAGATAATCTCCTCCCGCCAGGTGTTCAACGCCCGGGTAATAACCGGATTTGAACGAAAGCGGCCTTCCGAGGTAACCGTCACCGTTCATGCTGACGACATTCACATTGGATCCTTTGACAAGGGCGCAGAGATTGAGACCGAATCACTTTGCTCTTCTATCAGCCGTGGAGGTATTCCATGTTCGGTCAGCGAATCAATAACAAAAGATCTTTGGGCAAAAATGCTCTACAACTGCTCTCTTAACTCACTCGGTGCGATTTTCGGCGTAAACTATGGAGAATTGGCGGACAATCCTCATTCAAAACACCTTCTCGACCTCATTATAAATGAATGCTTTGAAGTGCTGACTCAAGCCGGCTATTCTACACACTGGGAAAATGCGGATGAGTATCTACACACTTTTTACGGCGCCCTTGTCCCCGCTACCCGCGGCCACTATCCATCAACTCTCCAGGACCTAAATGCCGGAAAACAAACAGAAATAGACGCGCTAAATGGAG
>JABGPX010000905.1 GCA_018644745.1 Spirochaetales bacterium | reverse complement strand
TAGCAGGCTCAATATAGCGAAAGCAAGCTGATTATTTATTTCCTCAAAAGAATCGGAATTTGCGAGAAGGATAACACCGAGTTTCTTCTCGGGTAACATAGCGATGATAGAAATACGTCCCTGGTTTGTACCTGAGTGAAAAACCGCCTTCTCACCTAGCTGGATAGTGTCGGTAAACCAGGTCAATCCATTGGTTTGTGGATCCGACGGCTCGCTGGATTGCACTTGAAACATAGCATCAAGGGTATCTTCGCCGATTATCCGAACATCCCCGGCTATGCCGCCGGCCAAAATCATATGAGTAAATCTCTCAAGATCCCTTAAGGTTGTATTCAAGTTCCCTGATGCGAGATTAATAAGATCGAATTGGTTATACGCGACATTACTCCCATCCTGCTCAAAGTAACCCGTAGAGAGGGAAGTTGATGAAAGATCGCCATATAGCAGAGCCCGCGAGCCAAAACTGCTGGAGGCCATTCCAAGGGGTTCAAGCAGCGTCTCCTTCATGTAATATGGAAATGCTCCTGTCACGGTGCCATCGGGCGGCACATAACCCCGTACAACTTCTATCAACCGGCCCAGTACATCATAGCCGATATTTGAGTACTTATATCGATATCCCACAGGGAAGGCCTGATACAGATCGGCGACCGAAGCGAGTTGAGCCGCCAACACATCCGGACTGGCATCCCAGAACCAGGTGAGAAGGCTTCCGTTCCGCGGCAAACCAGATCGATGATTGAGGATGCTTCGAATTGTGATGGGCTCAGAACCATACGATCCCGCTCTTATGGAGAAGCCGGGTACATATGCCGAGATCGGAGAATCGAGATCGATTAAGCCTTCCTCGGCCATGCGCATTACTTCAATACCAGTGAATACCTTGGTAATCGATCCGGCGTTAAAAACCGTGTCTATCGTTGCCGGACGGGCGGACTCCACATCCGCAAATCCATAGGCTTGCTCGAATAGAACAGATTGATCATCGATCAACGCGACTGCCACCGCCGGAATATCGTGTTTACTCATCCCCCGGCGAATCGCTCGCTCCGCATATTCAATGGTGTAAGAGTAATCTCCAATAGGGATTGTCGCCGGCCGCAGCCCAAGATAATCCGGAAAAAAAGTGCACGCTGAATATACAAAAACGGCACAAATCGATAAAAAGAAGATCTGAATTAACCACAAGAGATTCTTTGGAAGAACGTATTTTTTCATACTGTATAGAACACCCGGGATACAGTTTTCTGTCACTTCTTAGGGATCTTGAGTCGCGAATCAGATATGTTTGAACCGAATCTTTATAACCAGCACACAGCCGCCAACCAATACGGCTCCCCCGGCAAATTGAAGCAAGGTAAAAGTTTCGCTGAATACCATGAATGAAAGCAAACCCGCGATAAATGGAATGAGAAGATTTAAGCCCGATGATGTTGCAAGGCCGAGAATCGGAATTGATGTGTAATAAAGAGTATGCCCGATACCTATTCCTATAAAGCCGGAAAGGACAAGAAGCACCCAAATTTCCGGAGGTGCGGAAGGAATATAAAAGCCGTCGACGATGAAATAGGTGAATAGAAAAAGCGGGGTCACCAGAGAAAATATGGTCGCAGTTGCGAATATCGGTGTAATCCGGTAGAGATGCTTTCGAATAATCGTTCCCATCACGGCCCATGACGCGGCGGAAATGACAATCAGCAGTATCCCAAGGTTAAAGTCAAACTCTCCGAATCTCTCGGCTCCCAGTACTATCAGAATCGCGCCGCATATCGATAGCAGTATTCCGCCGGAGAACCACGGGTTACGAAGGGTTTTCCTTTCATCAGAAAAGAACAAAACCGCCATAAGCACATTGAAGATAATTCCTGTCTGCTCGACGAGACTGCCCACTCCCGGCAGCACCAGATAGAGACCCCAGGTGAATGATGTTTGAAAGACATAGTTCACTATAACTATAACGAGCAGTTGTGGGAAAAACGCACGCAAATAAAAGAGGTTTTTCCGAAGAACTCGCCGATCTAACTTTATAAAACAAATGGTCCATAAAACAGCGAGCGACACAAGATACCTGAAGAAATTTTGAAATAATACAGGATACCAGTCTTTGGCATAGTGTATGAGAACCGGTGCAATAGACCAACAGACAATGGCACCGAGGTTCATGAGCAGAGCGCGCGATTTTTTACTCATCTCCAATCAGCCTGATATTCTTCCATTTACCGGCTCGAAAACGGAGAAACATTGAGGTTCCCATAATAACTACCATCATAATAAACACGCACCAGACCATCACGGGACTTGCATGAAAAATCTTGATAAGTAAAAAAGCCAGGAATGCAAGGATCCAATGGGCTGTCACCGAAAATCGCATGATCCACCGCGTATCACCCGCGCCCCTGAGAGCGCCGGCGAATATGAGCTGAGTGGAATCTGCCAAAGTATAAAGTGATGCCAGCCGTACAAGGATAATTGCCAGTCGACTGATCTCTCCTGAAGGATCTGAAAAACCGGAAGCGAAAACGGCCACTAAGGACCGCGCGCCGGATAAAAAAAGAATCATCATGAACCCTGAATAAATATATCCTAGCAAAAGCGTCAGCCGGGCGGATTGCTCCGCTCCTTCATAATCACCCGCTCCAATATGCCGGGCAACAAGGGCGGTGGTCGCGACGCCCAGGCCCAACATGGGGATGAACGCGACTATATCCCAATTAAAAGCGATAGTAACCGCTGCCGCGACATCAGGACCGTAGGTGTGCATGAGATTTACAAAGAGATTAAAAGCTCCCACATTCAGAAACATCTCGAGCCCTGCCGGTACACCAAAGGTTAACAGCCTCTTCATCATGGCCGGCCGATAGCGCCACTGACCATCACCGCGATACTCTTCACTTCTCGACACTCTGAGATAGGTGATGAACAAGATGAGAAAAGCGGAGAAGCTCCCGCACAGCGTTCCTATGGCAGCGCCGCGAATGCCGAGGGCTGGCAATCCGGCCCTGCCGAAAATCAGGAGGTAGTTGGCTGGAAGATTTATCAGCATAGCGGTTATATTTGCCGCCATTACGACCTTTGTGCGGCCGATTCCCGCGAAAAACCCGGTTAATGCCATGCGAACAACTATTAATACTGCGCCCAGGAGAAGAATCTGAAGATATGTATTCG
>JABGPX010000739.1 GCA_018644745.1 Spirochaetales bacterium | reverse complement strand
GAAGCTGCTCTAACACAGATGGTACTCCATTGCTCCGACGAATTTGATCCAACTATAGAAATAAAAAAAGTTACAGTAAGAACCGGCCAAAACGGCTATATTATAGCAGTGTATCTGGATATGCGGTTCGGGGCTCAGTTATCCGGCAGCCTTCATGACTTCCAGGAATATGTAATCGACAATATCGAAAGATACACCGGGATAATGATAGAGAAGGTAGATATTAAAGTCGATCAGGTGTCAATGACGTAGAAACTCACAAAAAAAAAAACTTAATTGACAGCCACATACGATAATCTTAAGATTTAGTCGGAGGACCTTATGAAGAGACTTCTTTTAACAGTAATACTATTTTGTTTTGCCCTGACGTTCAGCTTCGCGCAAACTGGCGCGTTTCAGGAAGCCGCGAGTGACCACTACAGGGTATTTTCAGAGGTGAGCCTTGCTCACGCACAGGAAACCGCGGATATGCTCGACGCGTATCTCAACTTCTACAACACTTATTTGCATTTTGACACGAATGACCTATCAGCAAAGCTGAAAGTCCGTATTTTTGCAAATAAGACAAATTTTGACAGTTACCTGTCTACCCTGATCCCGCAAAAGAGAGACTCCTTTGTGTATCTGCAGTACAAGGATCTGGCAAAAAGCGAATTACTCGGTTTCTACCTTGACGACAGTTCATTTCAAAAAGCGGTAGTCCATCACGGATTCATTCAGTTTCTCAAAGCTTTTATACCCAATCCGCCTCTATGGCTTCAGAAAGGATTTGCTGTCTACATTGAAAAAAGTACCTACGATGAGGAAAACCAAACCGTCGATTTCGTAGATAATTTGGTATGGGTTAAAACTATGAAAAATATCATCAACGGTGAAAGCGGATCACAGTTTATCAGTCTCGATGAATTGCTGAGTATAGACGTGGATTCTGCGAACAGCAAGATCGAATCTTTCTACGCGGAATCATGGGCATTGGTCTCATTCCTCGCTGAGTCGGGCATTAAGCAGTACAACCGAATGCTCTGGGATACCCTTTCGGTACTCAGCAACGAGGCCACAATGGCGCAGAACAGCGCGACTATTCTCTCAGAAGTGGTAGCCTGGGCCAGCGCCGATCAATTCTACGTAGATTTCCAGGCTTATATGGATACCGTTAAAACTTTTCCCGAATTGGTGAAGGAAGGCATGGCTTACTACGCCGACGGCGATCTTGATGACTCGGAGAAATCCTTTCTAAAAGCTATCAATCGAAACGAAAAACACGATATACCCTATTACTACATGGGACTCATCAATTACGCCAAGAAAGATTACAGTCTCGCCGAGTATTACTATCTTTCATCCCAGCAAATGGGCGGCGAGCTTGGCCTAACCTACTACGCGCTCGGGGTAAACGCATACGCGGACAATCGGTTTGATACGGCAAGAAATTATTTGGAAAAAGCGAGCGATGCAGATCCGTTTGGCTATGGCGAAAAAACCACTGCGCTGCTCCAGAAAATAGAGGATTAATTCGCTCTTTAGCAAAAAAAAGCCTCTCCGGCCGACGCCGGATGAGGTTTTTTTATTGGGCAGTCGTTTCTCTGCCGGGATGCCGCTCTCTTGGACCCGTTCGCTTTCTTCCGGAACGTCGGCGATGCCTTACCTTAGGAGAACCGCCGACTAATCTCTGCACGGCTTTCTCTACCTCCATATTCGGAGGTGTCAAAGGCGCAAGCACAGCTTTCAGCTGTAGAAACGCTTCTTTGCGAACAAGATGCATATCCCTTGAAACCGGTTCAGGCGGGAAGTAGAAAGGACCGGTTAAGGCAGCTATCATAGCGCCCTTTTGTACCGGCCGGTTTGCTCTTATCTCTTCATCTAGGGCATCGAGAAGCCCTGCGAGTTTATCCCAGATATCGCCCTCAGTTTCTGAGTTCAGTCTTTTATCTATTTCCGGCAGAAAATGAACGAAAAGCCCGTGTTCGACCGCACTTTCAATAAAAGCTCTCGAACTTCCCGAGGAGAGGATCTTAAAAAGCTCCTCGGTAAGCCGAGAGACGGGGACCGACGCTATGAGCGGAGCACGCTTTTTCAAATGTTTCGAAATCTTTCCATATAAAGCAAAACCCGTTGTGGCCGAATATCTGATTGCCCTGATCATTCTGACAGGATCTTCGGGAAAAGAAAGCTCGAGAGGAACGAGGGCCTTCACCCTGCCCTTCCGGATATCTTCATATCCCCCCACATAATCAATAATGTATTCATTTTCAGGATCGTAATAGAGGGCATTCATGGTAAAATCCCGACGAGAAACATCTTCCGACATAGTTCCGAAAATATTTTTCGCAGACTCACTCGCCGTAGTCCGGAATGTAGAAACCTCGACAATAGTATCCTTGAAAAAAACATGAACCAGCTGAAAACGCCGGCCGATAATTCGTGAGTTCCTAAAGGTTTTACGTATTTCCCTCGGCAGAGCGCTTGTAACCACATCGAAGTCTTTCGGCCGCTTATTAATAAGTAAATCTCGCACCGCACCGCCAACGATATACGCGTCGTATCCGGCTCTATGGAGCCGCGAGGTTATGGCGATTGCTTCCCGGTTTAAATCTCTTCTCTTAATTCCGTGGTCTTCGCGTGTGTAAATATCCGCCAGCTTTTTTTGTTTGCCGCTCTTTGTTGTTTTATATCTAACTAGCAAATCTCTTTCCTAATTCCGAAACATCCCTCCGCGGGTATTCTCTGTTAGGCACTCCGACCCATGTAAAATCAGGGCTATTCGTCTGTGCTGTATGTCAAAGCAGCAGTATATGGAGGTGCCCTGTAGAATGTGTACGAGTTTACCGGAATTACGTCAAGGGAGAAATATCCTTGTGTAGAACCAGCGGTTCGGTGCATAGTACGAAAAAGAGAGAAAAAAGGAGAGGTCGATGTCGGAACTTATCGAGCCGAGGGTACTAAAAGGATTTCGAGATATGCTGCCGGAAAATGAACTGGTACGACGCAGCATAGAAGTTTCCCTCGAACATACAATCCGCTCGTTCGGCTTTGTCCCCATTGATACGCCGGTACTCGAATATGCCGAAATCCTCCTTGGCAAGGGAGGAGGTGAGACAGATAAGCAGGTATACCGTTTTAATGATCACGGCGGACGTGACGTCGCTCTCAGATTTGATCTGACAGTG
>JABGPX010000904.1 GCA_018644745.1 Spirochaetales bacterium | reverse complement strand
CAAGGCGCGGATCAAATCGCACCTGACCGACAAAGGATTCGAAGTTGAAGATCTGGGTGTGTTCAACGACGAATCCGTCGACTACCCGGACACCACGGCGAACGTCTGTCGGCGATACCTGAAAGGCGGTTTCGAGTTCGGCATCGTGTTATGCGGCACCGGGATTGGTGCTTCTATCGCTGCAAACAAGATAAAAGGCATCCGCTGCGCGCTCATCCATGATGTATTTACTGCATCCATGGCGAAAGAGCACAATAACGCTAACATTATAGCCTTTGGCGGGCGTAATGAATATCAGGATACAGTAGAATCGATGATTGATGGGTTTACCAGCCCAACCTTTGCCGGGGGCCGGCACGCTCGTCGTGTGGACAAAATCAGCGGCCTGGAACCTTAGCTTATTTCAAGTACAGCCGGAAATGGAACCGGGGCGCTTTCCTCGGAAACACTCTTGAAATACCTCAAGCGCTGAAGAAAAATAACTATGAACGAACAAGGTGACTCATATGAGATCGGCACACTGAAAAATACCGCCCAGGCATCTTCAGAGATATAGGCGTAATGCAGTGTTCCGTCGTCGAGGATAAAATGAAGCAGCTCACCGGTGCACCGCGTAGAAACCCAATCTTCCGGAATGAATACCTGTTCTTGGGTATATTGGACACGAAGCACCGTTCCACCGTCGATGTATCTGCCTTCATGAAACTCGAGTACATTCGAAGATAGCATAAGTATACCCCTGCCCGGGTTTGGTCCGGTTTCCAAGACCGCGGTTCCCTGCGGGACAACTTCCACCAATGCTTCCTGCGAAGAGGAATATTCTTCCCGTTCAAGAGGTTCAACAATTCCCACTGCGTAAATCTGTGTCGCTGAGAATCCAAAAAAGAGCAAGGCCAATATACAGAGCAAACGCCTATCCAAAGGCAGCGTTCCTCGAGAGGTGGTTTCTCTGCAATGTCGTGATAATCCGCGCATCCAAAGCTTCTCCCCGGATATCAGGTGGCCGGAGGCCCTCCGGCGCTTTCTGCAATCGCTTCGAGCGCGGCTTTATTGATCAGCATCAGATGTCCGCCATGGCTTCGGACAATCCCCCGCTTTTCAAGATCCTGAAAGAAATTAAGAATTTTCTCAGTAGAAAACTCGAGGTTGAGGGAAATATCTCTGGACACTTTGATTGTATCAAGAACCGCCTTCTCCATCCCGTGCTCTGCAAAGGAGTGATACAGGTTCATGGCAATAAGGTCTTTTTCGTTCCGGCTGACCAAATGATATATCTGACTGTTAGCTGCCTGAAGCCGCCTGCACAACTTGTCGATAACGTTTAGCGCGATCCTGACATTCTTCGCTATCATACTCAGAAATCCGGGGCGGTCAAAAGCCAAGAGCCGCACCGTTCCGGCTGCTGTCGCGGTTGCGGTTCTTTTTACGCTGGTAACAATCGCCATCTCGCCGAAGAAATCGCCTTTTCCGAGTACCGCAAGAGTGTGTGGCTTGCCATCGATGGTCTTGCTGATTCGCACATTTCCTTCCTGGATAATGTACATCTGGTCGCCGTCCTGATTTTCCTCGAAAATAACTTTGCCTGAATCATAAACGAAACCAAATTTATCAAAAAGGGTTTTTGCATCAGCCATTGATCACATCCTTTGTCTGAATCAGAACCATGGTTCTGGCCGTCATCTTCTATAAACTTCTATTATCGGAGGAAATAATGAGTTCCTTACCTCTCAAAATCTGCTATCTGATTATACCGGCGCTGCTGCTTCGATGCGGCCCTTTCCCTGACCTTCGCGGACTCGCGGCGGGGGATATGGATCCTCCAATGCTGCTTGCGGCGGAATCAAACGATCCAAAAACCGCAGTTATTCATTTTAATGAACCGGTTACATTAGTCGATAGCAGCATGTCTATAACTCCTAGTATACCGCCATCAAAGGCCGAATGTACAGACAACACCCTAGTACTGACTTTCGAGACGGCGCTCGAGCCGGGGCGTAAATACTTTGCTGAGTCGACCGTACGCGACATTCCCGGCAATCAGACAAGGTTTGTTACTTTCTTTTATGGCTTTAATCCGCGAATACCAAAAGCGCTCATCAACGAATTCATTCCTCAAGGCAGCGCCACTCATCCCGACCTGGTAGAAATAATTGTTCTTGAGAACGGAAACATTGCGGGATTGACCATATATGAAGGCACAAAAGAGAACTGGTCGGACAAATGCATTATGCCCTCTGTTGAAGTTCAAGCCGGCGATTTCCTGCTTATACATTTCAAACCGGAAGGTAAAAAGGAGGAAATTAACGAGACAGAGTCCCGTGCCGCGTCCGAAGGAATTGACTCATCGGAAACCGCATGGGATTTCTGGGTTGAAGGCGGAAATGGTCTTTCAGGTAATAACGGAGTAATCAGCCTATACAGAAATCCCCTTGGCGAAATGATAGACGGAGTACTCTACAGCAATCGCACCTCGAGTTCGGATGAAAAATACCGTGGATTCGGTACGAAAAATGTGATGCAACGTGCTGATGCTTTAGGAAACGCGGAGCAGTGGATAACGGAGGGAGACTTGATAGCTCCCGAGGACGGATTAAATCCCGATCCGTCTACATCAACCCGTTCACTCTGCCGCGACAGCAGGGCATCCGATACAAATACAAAAGCTGACTGGCATATCGTACCAACGAAAGGCGCCACTTTTGGAGGGGAGAACTCCGAAGATGTCTTTGAGTAGGCGCTCACCAGGGCACATCGAAAAACCCACATTCAGTGCATCCACCTGAATTGTTTGCCTTATAAAATCGGGGGTTTTCGTATGTGCCGGAGGTCAAAGTAGCAGTTTTGAGACAATCCCTACAGATAGTCCTTGTAAATATTCACTATCATGTCTTTTGAGCCGGCTCCAACCTGTTTGTTTACTACCTCGTCGCCCTTGAAAAGCAGAAGCGACGGGATACTCACAATGCCGAACTGGGCGGCGAGATCGCCCTGTTCATCTACGTTCACTTTCGCGATCTTGAGCTTCCCTGCCTGTTCCCCGGCAATTTCTTCAAGAACGGGTGCTATCATCTTGCAGGGAACGCACCATTCAGCCCAAAAATCAGCCAGCACCGGGACGTCTGACTTCAGAACTTCTTCTTCAAAATTTTCTGCTGTAATTACAACCTC
>JABGPX010000903.1 GCA_018644745.1 Spirochaetales bacterium | reverse complement strand
CCAATCCAGCAGAACTATTGAGTATTATCATCTCAATGGAAAACCGATCGGTGAGATCGCCCAATTTGCCATGTATCATGGGGCGTATGATCTTCCCCTCATCTTTTTAAGCGGTGATGTTGAGGCCTGCGCGGAAGCCGAAGAGCTCGTGCCCGGTATCGTTACCGCCGCGGTGAAGGAAGGGCTCAGCAGGGAGGCGGCAATTACATTGTCAAAAGAGAAAGCCCGGGTTCTCATACGGGATCGAATCGCCCTCGCTGTTTCCCGGCATGAGGATAATCCGCTGTTGCCTGTGAAATGGGATAGCCCGTATGTGCTCGAGAAGCGTTATCTGTTTACCAATGAAGCCGACGGCCTAGACGCCGATCCGCGTTATGAGAGAATAGATGCCAAAACGGTGCGTTTACAGTCGGATATAATAACCGATATTATTTACGCATAAGGCACATCGAAAAACCCATAAGCTATCTGAACTGATCAAAAGCCGCCGCAGTTTCTCTTACACCTTTTACAACCGCACCGGTGTCTGATCCCAACGCAACAAATGTGTATCCTTCGTCCACGGCGCTCTGCAGTTCAGATTTGTCCTTGAGGAGAATACCGGCTGCTTTGCCGTTGGTTTTGCACGCGGCAATCATCCTGGCTGTAGCCTTTTTAAAATCAGGGTGAGTGGCCTGTCCCTGTATACCCATGTTTGTACTGAGATCCATTGGGCCGATAAAAAGTACATCTACGTGAGGAACCGCTGCGATGGCCTCTGAATTCTCAATCGCTTCCGGGCTTTCAATCTGCACAACCGTCAGCAGCCTGTCGTTCGCATTGGCAAGGTACTGGTCCTTTTCTACTCCATATGCCGTAGCCCGGGTAGCACCGGCAACGCCGCGAATTCCGTCCGGCGGATAGAGCATCGATTTGACAACTTCTTCTGCCTGACCGGGCGTATTTACGTACGGGACCATCACACCCGAGGCTCCCAAATCCAGAACCCGTTTATATGAGGGCAATTCATTCCAGCGTATTCGAACGATCGGGACCGCATCGGTACCTTGAATAGCCTGCAGTTGAGGAATAAGGTGGTTTATTTCATTTGCGCCATGCTCGAGATCGAGGAGAATCCAGTCGAATCCCGCTTGAGCGGTAATTTCCACAGATATTGAGGATGCCAGATTACACCATGTGCCCGATACCAATTCACCTGATAGGACTCGTTTTCGAATGTAGTTCATAATGAGAGTGATCCTAACAGCTGTATCGGGTATCGACAAGGCACCTCTTGGTACCCGCGGAACGCCGCCCGCGGGAGGCCGCCCGCGGAAGGCCGCCCCGCTTGATTCTCCCTGATGGTTAGGATAGCCTTCGCGTAATGGAAGTGAACAGCAGTGATCACGCATGGAGCCCCGGCAGTTGGCGGCGAAAAGTCGCGGTTCAGCTCCCGGACTATGATGACAAAGAGCTCCTCCAACGTGTCGTAAACGAGATACATACCGCCCCTCCTGTCGTTTTCCCCGGCGAGGTGGAACGGGCAAAATCTCAGATTGGCGACGCATCAGAAGGAGATCGGTTTATCCTGCAAGGCGGAGATTGTGTGGAAAGGTTCGAGGACTGCGCTGAGGATAGAATTGTCAACAAGATAAAAATTCTCCTTCAGATGAGCATTATCCTGACATATGCTGCGAGAAAACCTGTTCTCAAGATCGGCCGAATCGCAGGGCAGTATTTCAAACCCAGATCTAATCTCACCGAAACGATTAATGGAACAGTTCTCCATACTTATCGCGGCGACGGCATCAACGGAAACGCACCGACCATTGAAGACCGTCTGGCTGATCCGGCCCGGCTGAAGCAAAGCTATTTCTCGGCCGCTTCCACCTTGAACTTCATTCGCGCAATGATATCCGGCGGGTTCGCGGATTTACATAATCCGTACAATTGGAACCTCTATTCCATCGAGCAGACAGAAGAGTGGCAGGAATATAAGGAAATTGTTGAGCATATCGTCGACGCTGTTACTTTCATGGAATCTTTCGGCGGCATTAATACCGAAAGTGTCGGCAACATAGATTTCTTCACCTCACATGAGGGGCTTAATTTAGAGTACGAAGAGGCTCTTACCAGGATAGATCATGCAAGCGGCCGAAGATATAATCTCGGTGCGCATATGCTCTGGATCGGCGACAGAACCAGGCATATTGATGGTGCTCATGTTGAGTATTTTCGCGGAATCGGAAATCCACTTGGAGTAAAAGTCGGCAGTACCCTCGGGAGCGGCGAGCTACTCGAGCTGCTAGAGACATTGAATCCGGATAATGAGCGAGGGCGAATTACCTTGATCACCCGCTTAGGTGCCGAGAATGTTCGTCAGAATCTACCAGAGCTTATAAAGGCTGTTTCGGCATCCGGTGCAAAAGTCACCTGGAGCTGCGACCCAATGCACGGAAATTCTGTTTCTACGAGCAGCGGTCTAAAAACCAGGCGCTTCGAAGATATCCTGGCTGAGCTATCCGCATCTTTCGAGGTGCACGGCGAGGAAGGGAGTACTCTCTCGGGAGTCCATTTTGAGCTTACCGGCGAGGATGTTACCGAATGTATCGGCGGAGCTCTGAATATCGGGGAAGCGGATTTAGATAGGAACTATGAGTCATTTTGCGATCCCCGGCTGAACTATTCACAGAGCATGGAAATGTCGTTTCTGATTTCCCGGTATCTGAATGGCACATCGAAAATCAAGCAGAGAGTCTAGATCGCGGCAGTCTCTATTTCATCACTCTATCGCTCGAACATCGGCCCTGAATCTAGTCGCGCAGCGACCAAGAAGGGATGAGAATTTCTATTACATTAAGCCCGTTGGCATCAACCACATAGGCGTATTTGCCTGAAACCGCTATTCCGACGGCGTATTTATTATCGTTTTTGGAAACAGTGTAGAGATCCGTCGGGTCGGCAACATCGATGATTGTAAGGCCGCTGAATCCTTCTGCTACAAAGGCAAGTCTGCCCTCTACAAAAACTTCCTCAGCGTACCCGGTCCGGTAAGCACCGATTTCTACCGGGTTTTCCCGAGAAGTTATGTCGACAATAGTCATTCCGGTTGAGCCGACGATATATGCCGTATCGCCGACAACCGCCACACCCCTGGTATTCGCAGTATCGACTACGGCGAGCAGCGCGAG
>JABGPX010000901.1 GCA_018644745.1 Spirochaetales bacterium | reverse complement strand
CGGATGCGGATGGCTGAGCTCAAATAATAGTAGTATTGAAAACAAAAAGGACGGATAATTTACCCAATCTACCGTTCATCAGCGGCGAAGTACAGATCCCCGGATGGATGGAAATTTGGCTGGAGTACAATCGGGTACCATGAGCTCTATAACCTGGGTTATAACCCGCATGAATTAGATTACGCAACTCAGATCAATATCGGATTACAACAAGCTCAGGT
This sequence comes from Spirochaetales bacterium, assembly GCA_018644745.1. Next base: position 2,950 of record JABGPX010000901.1, on the reverse strand, counting down.
TCAGAATAAGCAGGAACCGCAAAAAGCAGAGCTACAGCCGCTGCAAATAATATTTTCATTTTCATAACCGGATTAGCATCCTCGACGCGAAGGACACCTCTAGCCATAATTACGCATTCTATTTGTACGAGACACCACCGCGTGATCTTGAAGCGAAAGGTACTGCTTAGTACACTGCATACATGCAGGATCCAAACATAATTTTCATTCTCGCAGACGATCTGGGCTATGGCGACGTCGGGTCCTATAACTCTGAGTCCAAAGTGCCGACGCCAAATCTGGACCGGCTTAGCCGGCAGGGGCTGACCTTCACTGATGCTCATGCGCCTTCCACCGTCTGTACGCCCAGCCGATACAGCGTACTCACGGGGCGTATGGCTTTTCGCACAGGTTTTGCCGGTGTTTTTACGGGTGCCGGCGGCCCATGCATGATAGAAAAAGGGAGGCTGACGCTTCCGGGTTTGCTGCGCGACAGGGGATACACAACCGCCTGCTTCGGTAAATGGCATGTCGGCCTTTCATTCATGGATAAAGACGAAAATCCGATCAATGAGAATGGATTTGAACCGGTGAAACGCATCGATTATTCTCGGGCCATTCCCGACGCGCCGATTCACCGTGGATTCGACTACTTCTTCGGCACTGCGTGCTGTTCCGGAACCGACTTTCTGTACGCCTTTATTGATGGTGACCGCATCCCCGTGCCGCCCACAGGCGAATTGGACAAGACACCGCTTCCCAGGCACCCGTATGCAAATGACAATAGAACCGGAATGATTGCCCCTGGTTTTGACATCCAGGAACTTGATCAGCTCTTTCTTCAAAAGAGCGTCGCGTTCATCGAAGATCACCTCGAGAGCAGTCCCGACAAACCTTTCTTTTTATACCACCCGACCAACGCAGTCCACCTACCCTCTTTCGCTTCCAGCAAGTGCCGAGGCAAAACGGATGCAGGACCCCATGGCGATTTCATCTTTGAATTCGATCAGGTAGTGGGAGAACTACTCGACACATTGGATCGTCTGGGCATAACTGATAATACGCTTGTGATGGTTTCTAGCGATAATGGCCCGGAGGTAACGAGTGTGGTGCATATGCGACAAGATCATCAGCACAACGGGGCACGTCCCTGGCGCGGCATGAAGCGTGATCAATGGGAAGGCGGACACCGAATCCCGTTTATCACCCGTTGGCCTCAGAAAATCGCGGCGAACACGCGGACGGACCAGACGGTCTGCCTCTGCGACATCATGGCCACCTGCGCCGCCCTGGTCGGAGCCGACCTTCCACATGGTGCGGCGGAAGACAGCTTTAACATCCTGCCGGTCTTATTAGGAGAACAGTCCGAAGACCTGCCCATTCGCAAGCACACGCTGCATCAGACTATCAGCCTGGCGCTCAGTATCCGTAAGGGCTCATGGAAGTACCTGGACCATCAAGGATCCGGCGGAAACGACTACGAGAAAAATAAAGCTCTGCACCCCTACGCTCTCCCGGAAAAGGCGCCGGATGCCCCCGGCCAGCTATATAATCTCGACGAGGACCCGGGTGAGACGACAAACCTGTATTTCGAAAACCCGGAGATTGTCGAAGAGCTGCGTACACAACTGCATACATACCGCGACGGCGGCCAAAGCCGGCCCTGAACCGCCGCTCCCGGCATATTATTTAACATAGTTAATCTTTCTTTAACTTTGTGTTAACCACAGCACCTCTCCATACAGGTATGTTCTTTTATAGAAACTGCAATAAAGGAGACGGCGATGATAACACTCGAAAATATTGAAAAAAGCTATGATCTCGGTGAAACGAAAGTGACCGCGTTAGAACAGGTGTCGATGAAGATCGAAGAGGGAGAGTATGTGGCAATCATGGGCCCGTCGGGCTCCGGTAAATCCACGCTGATGAATATTCTCGGCATCCTCGACAGCCCGACTGAAGGCAGGTACCTGCTGGAAGGACACGACATTACGAGCCTTCCCGATAAGGAGCAGGCTCGAATCAGAAATCGGCATTTCGGTTTTGTATTCCAGAGCTTCAATCTTTTTCCCGAACTCAGCGCAATGGAAAACGTAATGCTCCCGATGAACTATGCGGGTCTTCCATTCCCAAAGAGGAGAGCAAGAGCGTCCGAGCTGCTTGATTGGATCGGGCTCAAACACCGTATGTCTCATTTGCCGACTATGATGAGCGGCGGTGAGCAGCAGCGGGTGGCCATCGCCCGCGCTCTTGCCAATGAACCGAACCTGCTTCTTGCTGATGAGCCTACAGGTAACCTGCCCAGCGAGAAAGGCGAGGAAATTCTGCAGGCATTGGAAGATCTCAACAAGCAGGGAGTTACCATTGTAATGGTTACCCATAATGACGATCAGGCCGGCCGGGCAAACAGAGTTATTCGGATTCATGACGGCCGAGTCCTTGGAGTCGCGGCATGAAGAACGGAGAAGGACTAAAAATAAGCCTGCGGTCGATCCGCAGACGGCCGGTAGAATCAATGCTGCTTATCCTCGGAATTGCTCTCGGAGTAGGAGCTACTGCCGCGGGGATTTCTATGATCTCGAGCTCCATCGAAGAGAAAAACCTTGTCCTGGGTTCTACCCAATACAGGGAAATAACGGTGCAGGTGCGGGAGGATGCGGATGACATGGAACTACCATTCATCCAAAAGGTATCGGGAGAGGATGTTATTCTCAGCTGGGCAGATCTATCAGCCAAGACAGAAGTGCCTGATATTCAGTTTGCATATCTTGCAGACGAAACCCAATTCAGGATAGGAAATTTCAATATCGCAGGGAGGCCGGGCGCCGATCAGCCAAACGCGACAGACGGGGAAAGCCCGGCGCAACCCGCCGTAAAAGCACCGGTTACAGATGGTCCGCAGCCGGTGATGAACGAGCTATCTGGTATGCGGGTAAGCCCGTAGTACTTTTCCGCATGGAACCTCCAGCCG
>JABGPX010000898.1 GCA_018644745.1 Spirochaetales bacterium | reverse complement strand
CGGGAATATTTGCCTGCGGGAACGTACTCCATGTGCACGATCTTGTAGACTATGCCTGCGAAGAGGCGGAACGGTGCGCCGACGGCGTAGAGGCGTACTTGAGCCGAAGTGCCGGCCCCATCGGAGGGGCGGCGAAAGCAGGAGCTAATGTGAAGTACGTTGTACCCGGTTCGTACCCTGAAGGGCGAGAGGCCCGGTTTTATCTGAGACCTCTTGTGGTTCGTAACGGAGCGAGATTGACCGTTACAAGCGGAGATTCACGAATCCTGGGCATAAAGATTGCCCATATTCAGCCATCGGAAATGATCAGCCTTACAATTTCCGCGGATGCGCTGGCCGCCGCGAAAAGTAACGATATCGAAGTGAGCATAGAATGAAAAAAAAACTGATATGCATCGTCTGCCCCATCGGGTGCAGAATCGAAGCCGCTGTTACCACTGGATCAGACGAGATCGAGGTTACCGGTAACAAATGCTCGAGAGGAGAAGTGTATGCCCGTGAGGAAGCGCTATCCCCAAAAAGGGTAGTTACGGCCACCGTAGCGATGGCTCACGGCAGTCTACCCCGGCTTCCGGTGAAAACCGATGCTCCCCTCAATAAGGAGTTTATACCTCATCTTCTCACGGAGTTGTATGCTCTTGAGCTTGAGGCCCCGGTGCGAATCGGAGACACCGTACTAGGAGATATATTCAAAACCGGGGTTCAGGTGGTTGCAACCAGAAATTGCTACTCAGGCGCCGCGGAATGAGGATAAAGATCCGGGCTGTAGTCGTAGTACTGCTTCTTGTTTCCGCCATCCCTCTTTGGTCTGAAATCCGGTCGGATCAGCTGGCCTACTCTCTGGGGGCAACCGAAACCTTTATCTACGGGGTTGGAAGTACCGGAGGATTATTCCTGTCGACCGACGGAGGGCGTTCCTGGGCTTCACGATCCGACGGGCTGCCGGAAAAGATTGTTTACCCATTTGATAAAGATGAACCGCGAAGAATCACTTCGCTAAATATCGATCCGATTCATCCAACCCGGGTAGCGGTATCAACGGCGTATGGTATTTTCCGTTCGGCGGACAGCGGCGGCGAATGGCATTCGATACCTCTATCAAGGCCGGTAAGAGCAGCGGATCATATCACATCGGCTGCAGTCTCGCCCCATGACCAAGATGTTGTATACGCCGGCACCTCTTTTAATGGTTATTATGTTTCTCGGGATGCAGGGAGGACCTGGAGCGAGGGGAAAGAGTCGATACCGGCTCTATATCGAGGTGCCGGTTTCTATGAGGAGATCTCAGAAATGGCGGTATCTCCCTCACATCCTGATCGAGTGTATCTTGCCGCAGGATTTGGTGAAGATATTTTTCTCACCGAAAACGGCGGTTTATCCTGGAGAGCTCTGAATTACCCAGGACGGGAGAGTGCCGGCGAAACCCAGGGCTTGACGTTTAGTGAGGCAGCAGATGGCTGGGTACTCGCAGTACATGGCGAGAAGGAGCGCTGGTTTTTCTTGGAACGGGTAGAGGCGTGGGTCAGAGATAACTCGATGACTTCCACGGGTCTCGGATCATTGGCGAAAAACAAAGCCGCATTGCTCAGAAACCGATTTTCCGGCGGTCGTACGGGGATTTATGTAAATCCGAACCGGGCGTCCGGAACCGGATTGGCCGATCATCTCGAGCTGTTACGGTCCCACGGCATGGATATGATTATAGTCGATATGAAGGACGATTCCGGGAGAATTACCTATGATACGAGCCTTGAGCTGCCCAAGGAGATAGGAGCGGTGTACGAGCGGTTTGCCCTCGATGAATTGCTCGATACCGCCCACGAAGCAGGCGTGTATGTCGTCGGCCGGATTGTTGTTTTCCAGGACCCGAAGTTCTACAAATACCAGGGATTTTCCCATGCGATCTGGACCGACGAGGAGAAACCGTGGGCGAATCTGATACGGGTGGCGGGAGTCGACGGGAAAGAAGAAACCTTTCAGCAGCGTGAGTATTGGGTCGACCCACATTCTGAAGCTGTGTGGCAGTACAATGCCATGATCGCAAAGGAACTGCAGGACCGGGGTATCGATGAAATCCAATTCGACTACATCCGCTTCCCATCGGATGGTGATTTGTCTGAGACTGTTTATCGCCATAAACGATCCGATATGACTAAGGTTGATGCTATCGAATCATTTCTACGTTTCGCTAGGGAAATAGTCGCTGTTCCTATAAGTACCGATCTATATGGCTTTAATTCATGGTACCGGATGGGGAATTGGATCGGCCAGAATATCGATGTTGTCGCCGACTATGTTGATGTCATCAGCCCGATGTTTTATCCATCTCATTTTCCTTCAACTTTCATGAATGACCAGGGATTTTTTGACCGGGCAGAATCGATTTATCTAATCGGCGGTACCCGGGCTCGCGAAATCGTCGAGGATCGAGCGCTGGTACGGCCATATGTGCAGGCATTCTTGATCGGATCCGAGCGCAAGTTTGAAGAACCGGAGTATGCTGCTTATCTTTCGCGGCAGCTCGATGGAGTAATCGATTCCGGAGCATCCGGATTCGCGCTGTGGAACGCTTCGAATATATATTATATGGTAACCCGGCCGCTTACAGCGTACACAAAGAAACGAAAAGGAAACTTGCCATGACTCGTGCAGGCCTCGTTGGAACCGGCGGAATAAGCAAAACCTATTTTATGAAGATGTTCGAATTCGAATTGTGGGACAGCAATCTCTGCACCTATGAAGACGGCGCGAAAACTCTTCGCTTAACCTTGGCCTGCAAAACGGCTATAGGAGTATAGAACGATGATAACCTCAGGTATTTTTTCTACCAGCCGCCGGGTATTCCCCGGGCAAAACCTTGTTCTTCGTTCATCTCTGTCGCTTTATACCGCCAGGAATGAAGTAATTTCCTGCCAGGTGCTTCTTCAGGATCACGGCGCGAGCGTGGATACGCGCTGCAGTCTGTCGATCGAATCGCTCGGTACCGCTACGAGTATCCAAGTTCGGATACGACGGGTTGGATTTGTTCCGGTTCCTCAATACAATACCGACACTCCGTTGTCGGAACTCGACAGGGGGGGAAACCTGCTAGGCTTTGTGCCGGATGCTCTTCTTGACGAAAATGAGATAGAACTCTCTCCTGGCGCGAGCGGTATGTTCTGGATTACTCTT
>JABGPX010000860.1 GCA_018644745.1 Spirochaetales bacterium | reverse complement strand
TGTCTGAGCCGGCGAGATCTTTTCTTGATGAGGCGTATTCCGGAACGGTTTTCCGGGAAGACAGGATTTGCTTTTCTAAGAAAGCAGTGCTGCGTTTTATCGACGGGCTCAAAGAGGCGAATAAACCCGGGCAAACGCCGGAGCCCGCGCGGTCTTTCGGTCATGGCGAATCCTGGTGCTGTTTAAATCTGTTTGATAGCGCGGCGGGAAACATCCGACCGGCGGCTGAGAGTGATCTGATCAGGATAGTAAAGTTTCTTGATGCTTATGGAGTTGACGGCAAGGTTCCGCCGGTTTCTCTCACCGGCTTCCCGCCCCACCGAAGGGATTTGGAGGCCACGCGGGTGTGCCTGGAAAACTCGCCGGTATACGGAGCCCCGACTCAGATACCCGGCGAGTCTGAATTGGTACTTTTTGAAGAAATGGCTGCTATCACCGCCCGGCCCATGCCTGTTCTGGCCATGCTGATAGTGAACCCGCTTTCGTATGACGACAGAGCGATGGAGTTTGTTCTCGCTCGCCATAATTCGAAACTGCTGAACATAGAAACCGTGGGGGGGCTTCCGTCTATCGGAAACACCGCTCCAATTGTCTACCCGGCGGCACACATGCAGACCCTGGCGGAAGACCTCGCCGCCTCGATGTTTATCTATGCGGTTACCAGATGCTACGATGCGCCCTATCTCCGGGGCGACCCGTTCGACATGAAATACGGCAACTTCGTGGTTGGTGGCGCTGACTATACCTTGCTGGATTTAGCCTGCAGAAAACTGCATAAACACCTGGTGGGCAAACCCCGCGAGTGGGGCTACCTGTTGTCTATGAGTAAAAAACCGGATATTCAAGCGGCTCATGAACGTACCGCCGGGTGCTGGCTTCAGGCACTCAACGGAGCCAGATGGTTCAAGGGCAGCGGACAGCTTTCTTCCGACGAGGTATACAGCCCCGAGCAGGTTGTAATAGACCGATCCATCGTTACAGGGGTGGAAAGGCTGATACGCGGGATCAATGACGAGTTTTCCGTGGAAGAATGCGTTGAGCTTGTTGCCCAGGGCGTATCGGCCGGCGGATTCCTGGAACAGGATCAGACATTGGAACGGTTCAGGGAGTTTACCGGTACCGATTCCTTATTTCCCGCCACGAACCTCGGCCAATGGAAGAAAAAAGGTGGGCCTGAGGTTTTACATGAAGCGGGCCGAACAGTAGAGGAAACTACAAAAATGAATTCCTTCGCAAGACCGGATGCTGAAATTAACGCGCTTCGAGCTGTCTGCAAGTTCGGCAGATGAAACGGCCCGGTTATAACGAAAATAGAGGCATAGTGCAGACAAAATTTCAGCGCGTAACAGATGAAATCGTCAGAAGAATCGGCGAAGATGTGTGGCCTGCGGGGTCGCTTATACCCTCCGAAATGTCATTGGCGGAGGTATTTGGAGTAAGCCTGATTACGGTTAAGAGGGCCGTAAACGATCTGATTAAACTAGGATATCTCAACCGCCATCAGGGCCGCCGCGGTACCTTCGTGAAGGAAAATTCACCGGAGGTGGCGAGCCGATTAATTGGCGTCGCGATAGATGACGTTCGCGACCGTTTCGGTGCCGAGGTACTGCGGGGAATCGAAGATTACCTGTGGGACCGTAGATTTCACACGCTAATATGCAACGGGGACAGGAATTTCGATAAGGTCAAAGACTATTTCCATTCCCTTCTCGAATATAATATAGCCGGAGTTATTTTCTGCCCGGTTATCGACAATGGATACCTGGAGAACAACAAGGAGATCCTGGATTTTCTGAAAATTAACGGACTTCCGAATGTATTAATAGACAGGTACGTACCCGGTACTCTCGCGAACTACGTGGGAGCCAATCACCGTGAAAGCTCACGGCAGATTACCGAGTACCTTATCGCTGCCGGGCACACAAGAATTGTTATTGCCGTGGGTATCGGCTGTACGAGCATGGATGAGAGGCTTCAGGGATATATTGATGCCTTTGAAAACGCGGGACTGCCGGTTGATGAGAAACTTATTATTAGAAGCAACGATAACCTGCTCTACCGCTCTCCCGATGACAATGAACTATCCTTATTGAAAAAGCAGCTGAAGGAGTGCGGCGAGTTTACCTGCTTTTATGCCCTGAACAGTAGGCTGCTGGAAAACGGTGTCAGGGTCCTGAGAGCGGAGGGATACGGTGTCGGCACGGAGATATCTATTGCATCGCACGATGAACCTTATATGGATATCCAGATGAATCCGGCGGAAATCCCTCACGTTGTGCAGCCCGTATACCAGATGGGTTGGGGAGCGGCCCAGACCCTGCTAACTCAGATTTACAGTCCGGACACGCCAATAATTCAGAAAACCCTTAACTCCAAGTTCATCAAGCCGTCTGCTAACTGACAATTGCTATCGTCCCATATCTACTTTTACTCTCGCGAGCACGTCGGCTTCGTTGCCCGAAAATGGACCCGGTGATTCCATCTTTATACTTGTAAGAGCCGCCGCGAATCGCACGGCGTCGCCAGGTTCGTGATTCAGCCTTCTGGCCAGATAGGCAGCAAAGCAGGTGTCGCCCCGGCCGGTTCGGCCGGACAGGTTCCTGGGTGTAAAAGGAGCCCGGTGCACGGCCGACCCGTCGAACACCAGAACCTCGGTATTATGGGTTACCATAACCTCTCCTGCGCCTTGCTCAAAAAGTATCCGGGCAGCTCGAATACGATCAGATTCGCCCGTCAGGATCTCCGCTTCCGCGGCGTCGGTTTTCAGATAGGCGATGTTTTTCAGGTAGGACAACTTATCTTCCCAATCTCGAAAAAGCAGCCTTCCATCTTCGTTGCATCGCAGCACGCCCTGAGCGTCGAGACCGACTTTTGCTCGTTTTGAGAGCTGATCGATGAAGTCCGTCGGTATCTCCCCTTTGAAAAGCCCCGCCAGATGATATATCCGGGGAACGGTTTGCGGTATTTCATCAATGTCGAAGGGGAGAGCCTGCGAGAGAAGCGTAACTGTACGTCTCTCTCTGTCTTCGCTTTCGTAGACATTAAGAATGGAAGTCGATTGAGGGGAGTCCAGTACGACCACCTCTACTCCCGCGCCGCGGATAGGATCGAGGCTTCCGTCGTCTTCCGTAGCGGCCTTTGTTACTACCAGTACCCGGGCACCGGAGCGGA
>JABGPX010000895.1 GCA_018644745.1 Spirochaetales bacterium | reverse complement strand
AACACAGAATCATCAGGGACGATGACAGCGTTCTCCTCCGAGTAGAAGTCATAGTGGTTGATAGAAGTGCCGGGAATAGAAAGCAACTCATCTACGTCCAGTTCCGCTTGATAGGTAACTATTGCGCTGATGTATTTCGCAGTGTAAATGCCATTCTGAAAAAACTCAGCAGCGACAGCTTGAACAATCAAAGCAAAAACTAAGAGCAATAGGCAGATTTTTTTCAATGTATTTATACCTTCTTTTATGATGCATACATTGTACAGTTTTTAGGAAATAGATTGAATTACCAATATGTGAAGTACGTGTACATGGTCTATGTTCCTGCGCAGTCTTACGGAGACGGGTCAGGAAACGAGTGCATTTTCTCGTGTCGATCCTTTGCTTCTTGGATGTAGGCGTGTAGTCGTTTCTCGGAAAACTTTGGATATGAACCGGGATAGTTAATACAAGCGACCGAACCATCAGCAATGTCAAATACAGGCGGCGGGCCTTTAATTCTTGAATCAAATACTGTAAAAAACAGAGAACCATCGTCGCGCTTCTGAATCGTGACAACTGGTTCATCGTCAAGTTCTACCAGGCCGAGTTCCGCCAAAGTGATTTCGTCCCCCTCTGTGATTTTTCCACATGAGTACAGGAGAAAAAGAAGCAGAATGGGAATATAAATCTTGCCGTTACGATTCACCGCTCACATAACCTCTGATTATTTAACACCGGGTAAATCCATTGCGGTCACTCACTAGACAGTTTTCGAGAGCAGTGCTCCCTTGCCGTATGGAGGATTTGCTGTAAAAGTGAGATAATTTATCATCATGGACAAGGGCACAAATTTTGGGCGAACTCTTTTCATTCTCGTGTTGAAGCTCAAAATGGCGTTCATAGAGGCATTCTAAATGAATAGTAATTTTGGATCAGTCCAGCGTATTACTCATGGGCCGAAATATCATTGGTTTGGCTACTACGACAAATTGCAATTTGATTCCCAAGGGCGGTTCGTACTTGGGATGGAGGTCGATTTCCAGCATCGGTCACCTCTGCCGGAAGATACCATAGGAGTGGGAATGGTGGATCTTGCCGATAATAACCGCTGGATCGATCTCGCGGAGACCAGGGCATGGTGCTGGCAGCAGGGCTGCATGCTCCAATGGCGGCCCGGTTCAGATTCTGAGATTTTGTGGAACGACCGTGAGGGTGACACATTCGTGTGCCGGATTCTCGATGTTGTTACACGGGAAATACGCACCATTCCGCAGGCGGTATATTCTGTCAGCCCGGATGGTCGATACGGAATCTCCCCCGACTTCCGAAGAATCAATGACACACGGCACGGCTATGGATATGCGGGACCTGTTGATCCTTATAGGAATGAGCTTATGCCCGAAAAATCCGGGGTTCATAAGGTTGATTTGGGGACTGGAGAAATAACCTATCTCTTTTCGATTAAAGATATAGTACAGATACTAGGAGCGGCACCTCCCCCTGACAGCGCGAAGCATTATATCAATCACTTGCTTTTCAACCAGGACGGCTCGCGTTTTGTGTTTCTTCACCGATGTAAACTGCCCGGTGAGAATCGGGGGTTTCATACCCGGGCAATTACCGCCGGAGTCGACGGTACCGATTTCTGCTTGCTGAATGACAACGGGATGTGGTCACATTTCATTTGGCGGGATAGTTTACATCTCCTTGCGTGGTCTCGACATCCTTCGGGTGATGACGGTATGTACCTGTACAAAGACCGGACCGACTCAATTGAATTATTGGGCGATGGGGCAATAGATAGCAATAGTCATATCTCCTATCTGCCGGGTAACAGGTGGCTGGTTGGTGATGCTTACCCGTCTCCTGAAAGGAAGCAGCCTCTTTTCCTCTTTGATACGGAATCCGGTGAGTCAGAAACTATTGGCCAGTTCTATCTGCCCGAGGAATATACGGGTGAGTGGCGGTGCGATCTGCATCCGAGATTCAGCAGAGACGGCAGATACCTCTGTATAGATTCCGCCCATGAATCATCAGGGCGCCAAATGTATCTCATCGATATTGGCAGTGATGGGGAAAACCAGAGAAAGATAGGCAATCGGCCCGAGGAGCAGGTGAATAATCCGCTGCATGGGGTTACTCTCGAGCAGATTGTTACCAGGCTGGTTGGAGCGTATGGCTGGCATGAACTGGGAAGGAAGATAAAGATCAAATGTTTTACCCATGATCCTTCGGTCAGATCCAGTTTGAAGTTTCTTCGGAAAAGCCCATGGGCAAGAGCAAAGGTGGAGAGCCTATATATCGATGCAAGGAGGATTGGGAGAATATGAGGGCACATCGGGAAACCCACATTTTATTCTGCCGACAGAATGGATTCCATTTAAAATCGGGGTTTTTCGTATGTGCCGCAGGTCAAAGCAGCAGTAAGGGGAGGTGCTAATGAGCAACGAACTCACGATTGAAATGAACCGTGTTCGAGTTACGGTTCTCAAGAAATACTTTCATAAGGACTTTGTGGATCAGTATGCCGCCAACCCGGAAAAGTGGGCGGAGTGCGGAAAGTTTGAGGTCGGGCAGGAGTTTGTAACTTCGCGAGAAGCGCCGTGGGAAATGCCGAAGGGTTTCTGCTCCTGGGCGTGGGCGGATATGCAGAAGCTTGTCTACGGTATGGCAAAAGGCGGACAGGATGTTTTTGTCACCAGCTGCACCGACGGCTACCGGCCGGTAATCTTCAAACTGGAGAAAGTTAAGGACGACGATTCTGAGTGAAAAACGGCCCTTCGCTGTTAGAAGCCTTTATATAAACCGTACTCGTCACGCCACGCCTTGTATGAACCGAATCTCTCTTTGCAGATTTGGTTGATTTTTCGAATTCTGGGAATTGCGTATTCCTTCGGCGGGAGCTGGTCTGCGATAAACCGGCTGAATTTCTTCAGGTTGTAGCAGGGAATAGCGGCGAACATATGGTGCTCTATATGATATTCCATTCGCCAATACATAAATGAGCTCAGAGGGTCGAGAATTGCGTCGCCGCAGGAAATTCGAAAATCCGGATTATTCGCCTCGCAGCCTGCGTGTTGATGGACTCCTGCAACAAATCCCATGAACGACGCGCCATAAAAAGGTGCGAAAGTTACAAGTAATGGAATAAACCATAATCCAAAATATATGCACAACCCTGTGAAAACTAC
>JABGPX010000669.1 GCA_018644745.1 Spirochaetales bacterium | reverse complement strand
ATATCTGCATCCGGTATGCCGTGCTCCCGCAGCGCATTCATATGGATACGCCTCATGACGCCGGAATCGTCAATTATCAACACCTTCATTTCATCCTCCGCTTCAGCCAATTTTAAATATCTGTCCTCAAACCTACTATAGTCAAGGAGCAGCGTATTCCGCTTTCAGCACGAGCGTCTGCTGAGCGTGACTATACAGATCATTCTCCATATAGAGCTCTACGAGGATGTCATATCCAAAGGAGTCTTCCGGCCGCGATTCGAGATATTGTATATACAGCTGCTCCGCACGAGCATATTGCTCGAAGCTCTCCAATATTATCGCCGACAGCAGCATGGAGCCGGAATCTTCAGAGGCAAAACCATCGAAAACCTCAAGCAACTCGGCTAAAGCGGTCTGCTCTTCTTCACCTAGTTCAAAGTCCTGCAGAAACTCATTGTCCAGGCCGTCACCGCGGAGAACGCCTACCCCGCCGGCGGAAGCTGAGGTATAGGCGGTATCGTCATATTTACCCGTTACCGCTGCCCATAATCGAGAAAGAAAAGGAGCTCGTTTTTTTGTTTCGGCTGCGGTAACTGTAAGCCTGCTATTTGAGAACATGTCGTACCGGGAACTGTCGGAAAAAAGCAGCAGCGCCGATCCGTTCTCTCCTGTACGTATCTCGTCGCCGGCAGATAACTCGGCACCGGGAATTACTGCCAGCCAGCTTTCGGTGCCGGCCTTTCTCGTCTCTACCACTCCCCTTGCCTCCACGACAATTGCGTCCTCAGAGTATAAATTCAAAGACACAAGGAGTAGGAGTACGGCGATGATCGGTTTTGGGCATCTCATAGTTAGTTATTCTCTTTCAAGTTGAGGACTTTGTGGACTTTTATCGCGCTGCTTTTCCCTTTCACTTCCTGTAGCTTTGGCGATTCTACGACTACCAAGTCGGCGACCTCCTGATAAATTTCGTCGCTGATAAGCAAATCGGTATTGAGCTTTCGCGTGAGCGTTTCGATACGGGAGCAGACATTGACGGCGTCTCCAATTATAGTATATTCCATCTGCCGCGGCGACCCGATATTCCCCGCAAGCACTGCTCCTTTGTGAATCCCCATACCGACACGCATTTCGGGTATTCCTTCAGCCGCCCACATCGTATTGAGTTCTTCGAGTTTGTTTCGCATCGCCAGGCAAGCTCTTACCGCTCTCTCCGCATTAGCCTCCTGCGTCAACGGCGCGCCGTAAAAAGCCATAATCGCATCACCAATAAATTTATTAAGCGTTCCGTCGTATTTAAAAATAATCTCGGTCATTTCCATAAAATAGCGGTTGAGGATATCTACAAGATTCTCTGGAGAGGTCCGCTCAGACAATCCTGTAAAATCGGCGATATCGGAAAAAAAGATCACCACCTCCCTTAATTCTCCTCCTAATCGAACTCCTCCCGAATTCTCAAGAATCTGATTAACAATCTTGGGAGAAACAAACCGGGAGAATGTAGCCCGAATAGCTCGTTTCTCCCGGTCTACCACCAGATAGCGAAAGACAAGCGATCCTGCGCAGGCCAGCACTACGGCAAGAAGCGGATCGAACACCGGAAGAACAATGCCGGCCTTCGAAAATATGAGGACAGCGTTGAGGAAATACACAGCCACAACGGCAAACATCAAAGGAATGCTGTTTTGCGGTTTCATCCCGGTCATAAACCAGACGCCGCAAAGGGTAGTAATAAGAAGGATGAGAAGACTCACGACATTGCCTGGTTCCCGTAAGTAGGCGCCGGAAAAAACCGTGTTTAGAGCTTCGGCACTTATCTCAACTCCGTACAGCCCTTCTATGAAATTGAATGGGGTGAACATTTGATCGTGAGATTCCTTGAAATAAGCGCCTATAAGAACTATTTTGCCGGCAAATAGGCTCGGATCGGCTGCGCCCTCCATCACTTGATAAAATGGAACAATGGGGAACGGATCTTTAACTCCCGCATAATTTATTATGAGTCTGTTCCCCTCCATATACGGAACCCGGGTCGGGCCAACCTGCAATTCACCGGATTCCCCAATGATTATCTCTTCATCATGGTAAGCAGATAATAGCTCGAGAAAAAAAGGATAACGTGCGGGGCCCATTGATGAATCGGTAAGAAGGACGCGTCTCGAATAACCATCCGGGTCCAGCAGGAGATTGATGTAGCCCGACGCGGCCATTTCGTCGCGGTACAACGGCATCGGCACATCAACGTAATCGACGGTAAATGCCCCGGTCTGCCTTGTTCCAAACTTCATCGGCAAAACGACATTACCTGCGGATGTTATAGAATCTGCGAGAATCAAGTCGTTTTTCTCGTCATAATCCCGGTCTCCAAGCATCACGTCGAGGCCGATTACTCTCGCACCGAATTCCGAGAGGTAGTCGATCGCCTGAGCGAAATATGTTCTCGGCCAGGGCCAGCGGCGATTGAGATATTCAAAGGATGCATCATCGATAGACACAATTACAATCGGTGCATCCAAGGGAAGAGGTTTGCGGATACGAAACCGCAAATCTAAAGTCTTCAGTTCCAGAGTGCCCGAGAATGGGAATATCAATACGAGAATAAAGACAACAACCGATATCAACGCGGCAGCAAAAAAACGTTTCTTCAATGATTACCTCCCATAGTACACAAACGGAGCCCAATAAAACGGTGAAGCATATTCTCCTTCTTCGATAAACTGCCGCTTCATCTCCGTGAGAGCTCGAGAGTAGCTCGTGGTATCCCGGTCCACCAGCGCATACAGTCCAGTCATAAACCGCATTGTAGACTCATCTGAGACCTGCCATAAGGATACGGACAAACCATTCGCACCGGCCACGAGAAATGCTTGAGTAAGGCCGACCATGCCTTCCCCCGCGTAAATCTTTCCAAGACCTGTCTCGCACGCAGACAGGTTAACAAAGTCCGCTTTAAGGTCAAGCGAGGAGATTTCTGCCATGGTAAGATAGCCGTCGTATATAGAATCCTGCTGAGCAAATTGAGACAGCACTATTGCTGAAAGTTCAGGAACCTCGGGAACCACCAGTCCATGAGTAGCAAAGTGCAGCACCTTATAATTCCGAAGCAACCCTCGGTCGGACATGCGTCTGACACCCGGCTCAGACACCCGAGCTCCGGTATGTACTTCCGAACCTGAAATCAGATCACCGATTGCCTGCACCTCGAG
>JABGPX010000394.1 GCA_018644745.1 Spirochaetales bacterium | reverse complement strand
TCATCAAGCTTTGCCGGTCGTCCCATCACCGGTCTTGGTCGCTTAACCTTTGCGTATTCATCAGCCGTGAACTCGGTCCCACAAGCCGTACACACGAATCCTTCTGTGGGGATTCCATACTCGTATTCCCGGATGATCTGTCGGTGATCACACGCCGTCTCACCCCAATGTCTGCGCAATTGCGTCGCTTTCCTCTTTTCCATTCTCAGATGTTCTCAACCTCCGTATCTCCGGTCACAGCTCACATTCCATTGCTCTCATCACCTCAGTGAAACCGTGCTCTATATATAGCTGTATCGCTCTGAGGTTTTCCGGAAATACCATCAGCCTCATCGCTTCTGCGCGTTTCTCCCTTGCCCATTTCTGCGCCGCTCTGATGAGTTCCGTTCCGTATCCCCTTCCTCGGTGTTCTTCAGCTACTACCAGATCAGTTAGATGGGCTAATCGCCTCTTCTTTACATTGCTGTAGTCTGGCGTATCCTTCACCCGAACATATGCTAGGCCAACCGCAACATCACTAAATTCCATTACCAGAAAATCGGCATTCGGGTCATTAATTATTTCCAGAAGAGATTCTGTTGTACGTTCTTTTCTTATAAAGGCATCCGATTGATATCTCACCGCGTCACCATCGAGAATCAAGAATAGCCGCTTGAGTGCAAGAAGATCGGATTTTGTTGCTTTACGTGTACTCATATTGTTTTCCTTTCATTGTAGTATTGATTTCGCAACTCGACCAGCATTCGAGATTGAGCGTGCCCAGTTTATTGCGGCGTATCCAGTACATTCAGGAAGAGAAAAAGGGCTGTTTAGTCAGTATTTTCAAATTCTTAGTAAAATGACACTATGAGAAAAGCGATGTTCTATATTACTGAGTAAACAAGGTGGTTTTTCGCTCACAGAGCATTTCTGAAGAGAGTCTGTGGCAGGTATTCCATCGTTTACATGGTCGGTGAGCAGTTTGGCCGTTTTTGGGTAATGCTCCACTTGCTCTTGTACTCGCTTGATCGCATCCGTAGAATCCATTTGTTACGAAAAAGAGCGTTGGCAGAGTGCGATATCTGCGTATCTCACTTATTGCGCTACAAACTTAAAAAACATCCTGATAAAAGTGGCAGCCGCGATATACCAATATGGTGAGCCTCATGAAATCACCAACATGCCCAATTTCATAAGGAGACTGCGCCGTGGCTCATAGAACAATATCGCCAATCGCCTTGAATGCAGCCCACATCATGCAGCAAGTGAGAAACAGGGATATTTCAGCCGAGAAAGGAATTGAAAACCTTCAGGGGCTATCATTGAAATGCGAGGCCGTACGTGACCTCAGGTTTATTGATGCCGCCCGGGAGAGCATTGGAGAGTATGAAGCACGATGGAGAAGCATACCAAAACCCGGGCAATCTCGGAAAACGATGTAGCCCTAACTACCGATTCCTGATTCACGAGTAGCGCATCCTAGTCCATCTATCCACTTGCCATTTCGAAGCCAGTCTCTACGCCAGTGGGCACAATTGAATCGCGCCCTTGTTGAGTATATCTCCAATTTCCATATCGCGAAAATTGCCGGTGTCTAAATCCCGTCGAAATCAGGATACAGCATTTCATCGATCTTGAGATCATAGCTACTTATATGTGTTATATTCACTCCTGCTGTTCATGATATGGCTCGCCACATAGGTACATCTACGAAATTTAGTATATTTGCTCCGCATCGTCCGGTAGTGTGTGAACATGGTCCAGGAAGGCCTTTACTTTATCTGCTTTTTCATATGGGAATCTATAGCCAAAGCTCTTTGCCACAAAGATTGCCGAACGGCTGAATATTTGTAGAAATAGAAACAATGATTCCCAAAGATTACCATACTCAAAGTCAACGTATGTGCCTTTATAGTCATTCCACATATCTGGTTCTAGAAGGCACGCAAGATACCTCCCGCAGCTACCAAGCGAGGTGTTCCATCCTCTACGCAATCCAATTTCCCAACCCATCATCATCACGACGGGCTGCCTTAACCAAGCTTCGATATGGAATTTCAGAAGCGGGAGTTTTTTCCTCCAGATAGTCTTTGGAATATGAGATCCCAACGCGAAGAGGAATCCTGTGCAGCAATTATCATAAAGCTTCTGGGTTGGCTTTTTAATGAAATAACTATTTTCATTCGAAGGAGGAAGAGTGGGAATTAGGTTATCTTTGTCGACAAGTACTGTAGTTAAGCTGTCCGAAAGAAGCTCATTTAGCTTGTTAACGTGATAGAAAGAGACGTCTATTCGATTCCCATCCAGCAACTGAATATTATAATTATAGTAACTGCCATCTGCGTCGTCTGGCGGCCACGGGCCAATTAGTGGCTGTTCCACGACAATCACATCACCAAAATGGGGAACTACATAATCCTCATTTCGGAATTTCTCAACTTCTGTAACCAAATACACGATGTCATAGTCTTGGAAGGGGTCTTTTAGCACATTCGGATTTACTCTAGATCCATTCAATAGCACAGCTCGGACTAGGTCTTCTTTCTCAGCGTAAGCAAGGATGATGTTCAGCATTTCCTGTTCTGTTCTTGTTTTCAAAATATCCTCGTTGGAATCTCAAGATTAGTGGATATAACATCTTACTTTCCAATAAAACCATCAAACACGCGCGTCTTGGTTCCGTATTCTGCAACAGACAATATAACTCCACCCAACGGTATGTAATGCTCCCGGGATTCCCCTTTAAGCAGTATAAGTACCTTGCCGGTAATAGTTATTAGAAAACTATATAGCGGCGGAAGGAGTCGGTAAAGTGGGAATTATTGGTAAATGCAGCGCCTGCCTCAGCTTATATATTCGCCATCTCGCTGATTTCGTTTG
Source organism: Spirochaetales bacterium (assembly GCA_018644745.1). Next base: position 349 of record JABGPX010000394.1, on the reverse strand, counting down.
AGTACAATCTTCGGGTATAAACCACCGCAATTCAACGCTATCAACGGTGCTCAAGGATTTATTCCGCTGAGCCAATAAAACACCATTTGGCCAGTATTTCTCGGGCGAAGGTCAAATGACACCACAAGAATATTAAAGCTCCCTATTACTGAGTAAACAGGGCATATTTCGCTCTGAGAGCGTTTCTGAGTTACGTCTGTGATACGCATCATCGAGTCATCCACCCGGTGGGCACTTTGGTCGCCTTTGATCACGCTCCCAATTTCAGCCCGTTGCATTTGATTCAAACCATTACCATCAGTGCTAAACCGGGCCGCTATACAATCCCGAGTCGCATACCCATGCTCAG
>JABGPX010000650.1 GCA_018644745.1 Spirochaetales bacterium | reverse complement strand
GGTATACAATGATTTACAGCTGTTTTTTTGTTTTTCAGCTGCAAAAGTCAGGTTATTATTCCGTAGCAACGAGCATATCCTATTTATCCAGGATGTGCCACCAGATTCCTCGCCATCAAATCGATCGACAAAGAGCGTTTTCTCCCACTTCGGCGCGGATAGACTGTCGGCGCTTCGGTAGGACTCAGGCTGCAATTCTAATTCTATTTATTCAGCGACTAAAGGCCGGGAGCTTCGCCTTCCCGGCCTTTTATAATATCATTACGTATAAGATGCTATCGTGGAGGATAACGTGGGCAAACAGATAATGACCGTTAAAGGTTACATCAATTCACAGGATTTGGGTTTGACCCTTCCTCACGAACACATCATGGTCGATTTCATAGGAGCTGATAAGATATCACCCGATCGCTATAACAGGCAGGAAGTTGCCGGCGTCATGCTTCCGTTTCTTGAAGAAGCCCGCTCACACGGTGTCGCTTCATTTGTCGAATGCACCCCCATGTACCTTGCCAGGGATCCGGAGGTTCTGCTGCAGCTCTCGCAGGAGACAGGAATCAACATATTAACCAACACGGGGCAGTACAAGGAGCCTTTTCTTCCTCGGGATACCTTCAATATTGAACCGGAGGAACTTGCGGAGCAGTGGATTAAAGAAGCCCGTATCGGGATAGACGGAGCGGGGATACGCCCCGGATTTATCAAAACGGCCGTCGGCGGAAGCCCTCTAGAGCCTGTTCAGAGAAAGATCATTAGGGCCGCCGCCATTTGCTGCAGAGAAACAGGACTCACTATCGCTACGCATACAGGAATAGCATCAGCCGCTTCAGAAGTAATAGACATCATCGAAAGTGAAGGCGTAAATCCAGCTAAATGGATCTTCGTACACGCTCAAAATGAGGATGATATGAAGTCACTTATAGACATTGCCGCACGGGGGTCGTGGATCAGTCTAGACGGCTTATGCGAAGCATCTGCCGACAGGCACCTAAACTCGCTGCTCTGCTTGCTGGAGAGAAATTATCAAAATCAAATACTATTATCCCATGATGCCGGATGGTATCACGTGGGAGAAGATATGGGCGGCACCGTTGTACCTTTTACATTTCTTTTTACCGATTTCATTGGTTTGGCTATGGACAGCGGTATTAGGCTTGAGACTATCGACCAAATAACTAGCGAGAATCCCGGGCATGCATATGGAATGTACTAATCGCAGGGTTCAGACCGAATAGAGCGCCTTGCTTTTCTTTATTCGTTTACGGGATGCTCTTATCTCGTCTCCGTAATCATCTAAAACACCCCGCAGAAGTGTTTCAAGAGTTTTCATTCCGAAAATTGTTCTTCCAATCTGATAATTGTGCTCCACCATTTCTTCTCGCACTCCCGGATTCGTTAATACCGAATACATCTGCTCCACCGCGGTGTCCGGAATTAGCAGGCTCCCGTTATCATTGTACCGGTCAATAATCTCGATATTTTCAAAACCCAGAATTTTCAAATCTGTCTTGTATACAAGGTAAGTAGAAATAGCCACCGGCACCCGCGCGGCAATTGCTTCTAGAAATGCGTTCCCAAAGCCTTCCCAGATCGGAAGATAGGTAACCACATCTGCATTTGCGAGCACATCCCGGTTTGTAAACAGCATCCTTCCCTCGGTATCGGTCCCTCTCACCGAGGCGACTCTTTCAGAAATTAGATGCAGATCTACTTCTCTAATTCGCGCGAGCTCTTTTATTTCCTCTACATAATTCTCATCGTGCTCATCACCCTGGTACAAGGAAATGACAAACTTCGTTTTTTCCCTCAGCTCGGAGTGGTTTTTTAGCAGTTTACCGACCAGCTCAATTGAGTCTTCTATCCGCTTTCTGCGAACGATTCTGGTCGGTTGAACTATGAGTATGTCTTCTTCGTCAAATCCGAGTTCTTTACGAAACTGACAATTATAGTCATCCGGCAACACCGGATTTTCAAAGTCCTCGCAATTGGGGATTACCACGGGCTGCACCCGCTTTATTGATCTGAGGATATGGGCGGCATAAGATGAAAGCACTACATGCTCAATCCCGGGATCCGCGGGAGGCATTATGCGTGAGAGGAGACCTTCAATATGATTGTTGCTGAATCTACTGCGTTCCCACCAGAAATCGTGGTGGTGAAAAATGGTGGCGACCCTTCGCTCGACGGCGAGTTTATATACACCAATTCCGCCGAGAAGTGTCATCGGCATGGCGTTGGTATTTTGCCCGATAATCGCATCAATGTCGTGGGACTGCACAATTTCCAAAAGCATGTTAGCGACCTGATTTCCTTCCATCTCGAGGCTGTCTGTGATATCTCGTTTCTGCTCCTCGCCAATATGAGGCGCATGCCGGTGAAGGTGAGGAAAAACCAGCTTTTCATAATAGATCTGTTCGGGACTGCCAAATTGGATTTCTTCGCATACGATTTGCCGCTCTTTCTCGACTCCCCTAAGCGGAGCGTTATATTTTCCGGCAATAGTAAATACTTCGTGGCCCAGGGATCCTAGTACTTGGATCCATTTGTCGGTTTCAAGAGACACACCGTCTACGTCGCCCAATTTGCCGCTGATTATTCCAATACGAAATTGATCGCCTTTCATAACTCTTCCTACTGCCCCGAAAAAAGCGGTCCCATAGTTCCCCGCCATCGCGGATTCTTAGATGACATATCTTCGTTATACAGAGGAACCCGGAGGCCCTCAGACTGCGGATCTATCATTTGTAGAATATAACTCGATATCCACCGGGATATCCGCAGCACAACAAGCTTGTGGCGCAGCCGACCCTGCATATCTCGATTTAAAATCGCAGGGATAGAACTGGTAGCAACAATCTCATCAATTACAGAGTCGTTCATATTGATTCGGCCTTCGCGGCTGGAATAGAAGTGCGTAACAAAGAACAGTATACGTCGAGGCGAATATCGCCGGATGAAATTGCAGCTTTCTATGATCGTAGTTCCTGTCCGAACCATATCATCCATAATGACGACATCTTTCCCTTCAATATCAGATAGTTGCGCGGTTGACGCCGATGAAAGCCCGATTTCCACATCCCTCTCATCGCGGCGTTCCTTGCAGAGATTCAGCACATGTATCGACTCAAGATCGAGAGCATCGCGTACTTCGTTTACATAACCGGCGGCGCCTTTGTCCGGAGCGCAGAGCATTAGCCGGTCAAGACCAA
>JABGPX010000612.1 GCA_018644745.1 Spirochaetales bacterium | reverse complement strand
TTGCGAAATATGCTGATGCTAAGCGAAGGATTTCATTGGCGCGCCGAAGCTCTCGCGCTCAAGAAATTGGAGCACGAGAATCGTCACATCGGCCCGACTCTATGGACCTTCCGGTGTTCGTCCTATCGATTGTGATATCATGTCTACTTCCAAGGATTTGTATAGATGTCCGATAGTTGTTGCAGTAAATGCCACGAACCTATGTTTTTATAAGAGTGTTCAGAAGGGAAATCCAACCCGGGTGGATGCCTGCCGACGAAAATAGCTCACATCACGGCATGATACGAGGAACTTGCATTTTCGCCGTTATGAACAGCATTTCTTGGAACAGTGTAATATCTCAGAAGGTTTGGCTGGCCAGGACTAACCCGGTCACCTTCTTTATCAGGCCTATATGCGGCACATTCAATATCGCTCAGGATACTCACTTGGAATATCTTTCAGGGCTTGACGACAGTACCTGCACCCTCATGGACCTTTCCAGCAGGGCTGGCCGACCGCACTCTCAGGAACCTTCACAGGTGGAAATCTAATCAATATCAGGGAGGGAGCTCACTCCTTCAGGTGCTTCATTCCCAAGCAGTTATGCTCCGTCACTCCTAGAGGACTTTTCAGGGGAGGCCAGCCGTGCACCTGCCGCTATTCGTTATCCGACTGATATTTCGCTATTGAATGAAGCGCGGGAGAAGACCGAAACAATTATCGATATCTTGCACGATCCGCTGAAAGGGAAAGAGCCGAAGGCGCCGACCTACCGAAAACTGCTCGCAGAGAGTATTTGAAGGTGGCGAAGAAACGGAAAGTTAGCCGGAACCAATTGCGCAAAGGGCTAAGGAAACAACTTTCGTATCTGAGGCATAACTTACAGCGTATAGAGAACTATAGCGGCAAAACCTCGTTGAATGCACTGAGTAAGAAACAATGCCGGGATCTTCTGGTCATATCGGAGTTGTATCGCCAACCGCGAATAATGTATGAGCAAGAGACACACCGGAGCGAGGGAAGAACCGTCAGTATTTCCCAGCCGCATGTACGTCCGATAGTGAGAGAGAAAGCGGGAACGCCGGTTGAGTTTGGCGCGAAGTTCAGCGTGAGTGTAGTAGACGGATATGTTTTCTTTGAGGTTGTGAGTTGGGACAATTACCATGAGGCCAACGATCTGATAGATACGATCGAAAGGTACACGCAACGGTTTGGATATTATCCTTCATCAGTTCACGTAGATAAGATCTACCGGAACCGGGTGAACCCGAAGTTCTGCAAAGCTCATGAGATCCGGATTTCCTGTCCACCTTGGGTCGGCCTCCAAAGGAAATGAAAGATCAGAAGCTGCTAAAGCGGCAAAGCCGCAAGGATGAGATAGCGAGGATTCCAGTGGAAGGCAAGTTTGGGAACGGGAAACGGCGTTACAAATTAGATTGCATTATGGAAAAACGTGAAGATACCAGCGAAACCAAAATCGGTTTAGTAGTGCTGGTAATGAAACTGGAGAAGATCATGCGTGATCTTCTTTTTGTCTTTTTTCTATGCCCTGATTCAATCGGCAGGCTTGCGACGCCGGTGCCATTTTTCGAGGTTATTGACCAGCAATGCCCACCAAAAGCCGCATGAAGGTTTTTTCAGGAAGCCCTACATATATGTTTAGGTATTTCTGGGACAGGACACTAGTGAGTAAGCAGCAAAATCGTCGCTCGTTCAACGATCTGATTAACCCCTTAGATTTCTAATGAACTCAAACGCGTCGACGCCTATCACCACGCCGTAATCTAAAAACCTCGTTTTATGCCATCGCAGTATATTGTGGACGTAGTAAGTACCCCAATTTTCTTGAATATTGGCGCCCACACCAATAAAAAATGGGAGATTCTTTCCCTCGATATTAACCAAAGCGCCAAAATAAAAAGTAAGGGGCAGCGTCTCCATAAAATATTTTAAACTGTTTTCTGGCTTAGCGCTGAAATCTGCCAAACCGAAAACATCGAAAGCCCCAAAAAGAGAAAGACCAATTTTTAGTCTGCCTTCAAGAGCCTCTATCGTGACCAAATCTATAATACCTGTGCCCACCGGAATAACATACGCGAAATTAAACGGGTTATCCAGTTCATTGTTTTTGAGTCGGGCAGCCAACTCCGTGACATTTGTAAAAGTCAGAGATGCCGTTTTTAGATTTAGCCAGCTCAAACGTTGTATTTGCTTCACCGCAAGGTAATAGTTTGTTGTATTGTTGAATTTAATAGCAAACACTATATGCTGCCCTGGACCAAGGTCGCCGATCTCTTCATTCTCAATCAAAAAAAAACCATTATTTACGAGCGATGATCTTTCGCCAGCGCCTAGAAGTTTACTATTTGTGAATGAACTCTCATATGTGTCTACTTCTTCGTCAGTAGGATCAATTGCCCAATAAATCATTTTACCGATGAATGAGTCTATTTGAGATTCATCCAATTGGGTGTTACGGCCGTCGGTTCCAGTAGCTCGTATTTTTATGATAATGCTTGATTTTGTATAATCCTGATGGCGGATATTTTCACCATCAAGTAGTCCTTTGTATAGCACATCGTCAGTGCTAAACTTTACATACGCGGGATCATCCTCAAAATCGCTTCTCAATCTAGATATGTCACTACTTCTGAATGCCCGAGAGTTCTGCAATACCTTTATCTGAATCCCTTCAATTCCTTGGCCCTGAAGTACCGGAGCGTACGCCGTAACGCTGAGAAGAAGAATTAGCACCGACCGTTTCATAAATGTCCTCCTTTCTTGCATTTTGACAATAATCATAGTAGTCAAGCCCAAAATTTTCAAATACTAATTTTCTTGAAAAAGCGCCCTTGACAGCCGGAGGCCATATATGTGTTATATGGCGTCTTCTATCCACCTAATCGTTTCCTGCGGAAAAGTCATCTCTGACTTTTTTCTCAAAATAGACGTACTCCTTCAATGTGTCGTATACATCCTCGAGATTGTAGTGCGTCGGAGAGCCGGCTCCTACTGTAAAACGAAAGCGCTGAACAGCTTTCTTCCGCCTTTTTCCGTAATAGAAGTTCTTCCAGACTAAGCCTTCGTAGGTCGTGCGCCAGTATCCGGAAGTGTCACTAATGATTCTCTCTAGCAAGCCGTGGTGTAATCCAAACTTGGTTGCGTGCTTTTCTGGATTCACCTTAGAAAGGTCTTCAATGATTTTACGATAATCGTTGTCGGCCACCAGAAAATCGAA
>JABGPX010000637.1 GCA_018644745.1 Spirochaetales bacterium | reverse complement strand
GGCACGGGTAACAGGATACCTTTGAGCATAACCGAGGCTGCTGCGGAAGTGGGGTCGGTGTGGCTGGCGGGAGGGTTGAATCCGGACAATGTCGCCGAGGTTATTGATAAGATTAAACCTGAATTGATCGATGTCTCTAGCGGGGTCGAAGCTTCCCCCGGGAAAAAAGATCATGAAAAAATGAAGTTGTTTTTTTCGCGGGTGCCGGGAGTTTAGGGGCACATAGAAAAACCCACATTTTGTTCTGCCGACAGTATGGATACACGTATAAAATCGGGGTTTTTCGTATGTGCTGCAGGTCTAGGTAGCAGTAAGAAGAGGTGCTGTAGTGTGAAAGTTTATAATGATTTCTTCGGTGAATATGGCGGACGTTATGTGGCGGAAGTTCTCAGGAGTCCCCTTCTGGAACTCGAGACGGCCTTTTGTGACGCGATGGCGGACAGCACTTATCTGGCGGACCTTGCTGCGTTTGGTAAAGACTACGTTGGACGACCAACACCTTTGTTGTATGCGGAAAATGCCAGCGCCGAGATCGGCGGCGGCCAGATCTATATTAAACTAGAGGGGTTGGCAAATACTGGGGCTCATAAGGTGAATAACGTTATCGGTCAGGCCCTTCTTGCCAAAAGAATGGGCAAGACACGCATAATCGCCGAGACCGGCGCGGGACAGCATGGCCTCGCTACCGCAGCGGTGTGCGCCAAAATGGGCCTCGACTGCACAGTATACATGGGAGAAGTCGATATAGCGCGGCAGCGTCCCAATGTGTTTTGGATGGAAATGTTCGGCGCGAAAATCGTACCGGTATCATCAGGAGCGCGGACATTGAAGGACGCGGTAAACGAAGCGCTTCGAGATTGGTCTTCTTCTTTTTCCAACACCCATTACCTGCTGGGGTCCGCCCTCGGACCCTCCCCTTATCCGGATATGGTCAGGGAATTCCAGGCCGTAATCGGCAGAGAAACCGCAGCCCAATTGACGGCTGCCGGGGTCGAAGCCGAAGCTCTCGTGGCATGTGTCGGCGGCGGATCTAACTCAATCGGGTTTTTTGAGCCGTACCTGGAGACAGACTCACCCCGCCTGGTCGGCGTTGAAGCCGGCGGAACTGGAAGCGGACCCGGGCGGCACGCTTCACGGCTCAGCGGAGAAGGGCGTCCGGGTATCGTGCACGGGTATAAGAGTGTTTTTCTCCTTGGTGATGACGGCCAGGTACTGCCAACCCATTCGGTATCCGCGGGACTCGACTATCCCGGCGTCGGCCCTCAGCTTGCGCAGCTCGGGAAATCCGGACGGGTGGAGTTTACAACCGCAAGCGACAGCGATGCGATTGACGCACTTTCATATTTCGCCCGTACCGAGGGGGTGCTTTTCGCTCTCGAGTCCGCACACGCAGGTGCCGCGGGGCTTGCTCTCGCGCGGGAATGCTCCCCGGAAAAGGCAATTATTATCAATATGTCGGGCCGGGGCGATAAAGATCTCTTTATTGCCGCCGGGATACTCGGAGGAGACTCCTGGTCCAACTTCCTGAAATCTGAGGTGGAACGCTGTGAAAAGTGATAATCTCTGTAGTCTGATGACTCATATGGTCGCGGGATATCCCGACGGGCAGATTGACATTGATGTGGCCCGAGGGCTCATCGACGGCGGGAGTAGTTTTCTCGAAGTGCAGTTCCCTTTTAGCGATCCTTCAGCCGATGGGGTGCCAATACAGGATGCCTGCGAAAGGGCCCTAGAATCCGGCTTCAAAGTTGATCGTGGGTTTGATCTAATTAGGCGGATTCATGATCTTTCGGACAAGCCCGTTTTCATTATGAGTTACGGGAGCATAGTTTATGCCCGGGGAATCGAAAAATTTGTCTCTGAGGCCCGTGAAGCGGGGGCTGTCGGGCTGATTATTCCGGATTTGATGCCTGGATACGATGAGGGGCTGTTTGAAGCCGCTGCCGCCATGGATCTACATGTCGTTCCAGTAATTCCCCCGGGGATTGAAGAACCCAGGTTGTCGGAAATACTTGCCCTCAATTCCGCATACCTGTATGCTTCTTTACGGGTGGGTATTACCGGCACCCGAACCGAGCTTGATGAAAGCGTGTTTTCTTTTCTCGAGCAGTTGAAATCAACCGGTAAATGGGTCTGCGCCGGTTTTGGGATTCAAACCAATGAGCAGGTCCGTCAGTTGAGAGACTACGCCGATACCCTCATTGTAGGTTCGGCTATTGTAAAAACTATTTCTGAGGCAGTTTCCCAGGAGCAATCCATTTATGCCGCGGTCAGGCGGAAAGTGGAGGATTTGCTGGGAAGCGGGAACAGCATTGAAACGAAAACGGCTGAGTGATTCTGAAATTAGATCCACTGTTGAAAAGATCCGAAAACGATACGGCGACTATATGGTTCAATTCATCAAAGACCGAACGGCACTTGATGCGTTTGAAGATAGATATATAGACGTAATGCGTGCCCGGATGCATCTTGCTCTGTTTCTTCATGCTGAAATGACCGTTGTCGAGGACCTTATTCGAAAAGAACAGGATCTTATCAACGAAGAACAGCAGCGGGTTATAAGCACTCGGAAAAAGCGCGAGAAGCAGAAAAGCCTTGCTGACCGCGTGTTTGCGGAACATAAAAAGCGTATTGCCAAGTATCCTCCTCTTCAAGTTCACAATGAAGCGTCTGAGGAAATAGAGCGCTTGTTCGGCTGTATGAATACCGTAGAGCGGGAGATCTGGCCGGAAGTCGAGAAGCTCATGCGCCAATCGTACACGTCGCTGGTTACAAGCCCGAGGTCGCGGCTCGAAGAGCGAATTATCACTCTTTGTCGTCCTGCAACAGGCGGCGTGCCGCCCCGGCTATCTCGCTATCAAACTCTCTTCAGCTGGACACCACGAAACGCGATGGAAATTGAGAAAGAGGCCAAGAAATGCCTGCTGGATGTGGCTTTTTTTCTTCACGACTTAGCTGATGTGCTCAAAGAGATGAGAGGATCGCCAAACCTGCAGAGCCGGGACAAGGAAATGGTAGATAAATTGTCCATATACGTGCATACTCTACTGGACGATTTTCGATTAAAAGATTTTAAAACACTGCCGCGATAAGGAGTACTCATGGGTGCTGAGGTTGTAATTACAGCAGAAAATTTTGAAGAAGAAGTGCTGAAGTCAGACGTCCCGGAGCTGGCTGATTTTTGGGCTGAATGGTGCGTTCCCTGCAAGATGATAGCACACGTTCTT
>JABGPX010000863.1 GCA_018644745.1 Spirochaetales bacterium | reverse complement strand
ATTCTTTCTTTGTTATCTTCCGCCGGCGTGCCAAACGATGCGTTGAGTTCTATCATTGTTCAGGCTTTCAGGCGATTTGGTCTGACAATTAGTCCGGCCAAAATCCAAAAACTGCGAGCTGTACTAGATAAACTAAAGAAAGCTAACCATACAGCCGCCGGAATCGCGGTAATGCTGCAGGAAAAAGGTATTGAGCCAACTCTGCAGGGTATCGAAGAAATTATGGATCTTCTTGATGGACAAGATAAGGAAGGCGGAAGCGGGCATAGGCGCAAAGGAAGCACAAAATCTAACGGTGAGGATAAAGGGAAGGACATAAAACGTCAGCTCAAGGTTGCCTTGGAAAGGCGTGCGGACAAAGGTGCAGGGTTTCATCTTTTTAACTACATAAAAGCTCAAAACCAGCAAAATTGGGTGATTCTGCCGTATAGCGTGCATGCAGGCGACGACGAAATGAGTGGTGTCGTAAAGCTGCGTGTAAATTCTACAGGGAAAGTCGACCGTTTGGTATTTGATACAAGATCCATGTCGGAAAAGTGGGATATCTCAATGACGTGGCCGCCAAACGATACCAACGCTATTAGCATAGAATGTAATGATTCCAGGAAGCTTATGGCCTTTAAGAAAAATAAGCACCTGTTGCCGGAAAAACTCCGAAACCTGCCTTTGATTTTTGACGATACTAATAAGGAAGACGAGTATGATAAGTTCACCTTCGAAAGAATTGAGCCTGTAAAAGGGGTTGATGAATTGGCATGAAAAAAGCTGATACGGCAATTGCTCTAAAATATAATCCTGAATTACCAGCTCCATTTCTCGTGGCCAAAGGGAAGGGCGAATTAGCTCTAAAATTATTACGAATTGCTGAGGAACATAACATAGAAATCGTGGCACAGCCAGATCTGTCAAACGCATTGTTTGAATTCGAAGCCGGAAGCTTTATACCGGAAGAGATGTATGAGATAATCGCTGAGCTCCTTGCATATGTATATAAGGTGCGGAATCTAACATGAATAAATTAGAAGTAAAAAGTCTGAAACCGGGAATTCAATTCAGCAAAGCTGTATATGTGGATGATGAGAATCTCCTTGTTCCCGCCGAGGTGGAATTACGTCAAAAGGACCTGGATAGGTTGGAGAAATGGGGAATTGAGTTTGTTTTAACCGAAGGCTCAGTTTTAGACGAAGCGAGCGCGTTGCGGAAGGCCGCTGATACGGTTCAAACGGCAATGGCTGGAAGGGGCGATTCAGATAAGCAGCAGCTGTATAAAACTTCGGTCATACAGGTGGATCGGATTTTTGATGAGATTAGGATTAATAAGGAAGTCGAAAAAAAGGAAATTGATCGCATCGTAGATAAACTGATTAAAGCAACCATGGAATCTCCCGACGAAATGATAGCTTTTGTTCTTCGAAATGAACGATCCGAGCCGTCTTTCGGACTGAGTGCCGTGAATACGGTAATTCTATCGATTCTCGTCGGCAGCACTTTGAAAATGGATCAAGTGCGTACAAAAACATTGGCATCTGCCGCGCTTCTGCATGATATCGGTATGGTAAAAGTGCCTGATGAGATAATCAAGAAGAATGCGAACCTCTCGATAGATGAGATCAAGAAGATGAGGACCCATACGCTTTATTCCTACAAGATAATTGCTAAAGAAATGGGATTTTCAGAAGAAGTGGGCTTGATCGCACTTCAGCATCACGAAAGATGGGATGGAAAAGGCTATCCGCGGCAATTATCTGGAAAAAATATCGCTGTCGAGGCCAGAATTGTATCTGTAGTTGATGCGTTTGAAGCAATGGTAAAAGAAAAGCCGTATAGAAATTCTATGATTGCATATTCAGCAATGCGGCAGCTTCTGAATGACAACTCGAGGCGCTTTGATTCGGAAATCCTGAAAATATTTATTAAAAGCGTGGGAATCTATCCTCTTGGTAGTTTTGTAATTCTCAATAATGGGATAATCGGCAGGGTTATTAAGGTGAATGAAAATGCTCCTTTGCGGCCTGCAGTGCGTCTATTAGTTGATAAAACTGGCAAGAAGTTTGAAAATGACGAGGGCAAAATCCTTGATCTTATAAATGAAAAGGAAATCTTTATAGCAAAAGCAATAGATCCAAATGCGATTTCTGCTAAGAAGATGATTTGACCACGACCGAAAAAGGGCGCGCCGGAGAGGTAGCCGCAAGAGAATATTTAGAATCTTGCGGATACAGGGTTCTCGAGAAAAACTATAGAAGGTTCGGCGCCGAAATTGATTTAATTGTTTGTCTTGAGAGCACTATTGTTTTTGTTGAAGTAAAGAATTGGGGATCTTTCGGATATGAAGAAATGGAGAGGGCTTTGAATAGATCAAAAAGAAATAAAATCTTGGCAGCGTCTAAGGGCTTTTTGTCAGAGAGTGCCGTTTTTGATCGATATAAAGTTCGATATGACCTCATACACATGAATGGAAAAGGTAAAAACCTAAGACATATCGAAAACGCTTTTACGGAGACTGGTACAGTATGATACGTGTAGCCAAACCCACAGACCCTAAAAAGCTCGCCGAGTTAAAAGAAAAGATACATGATAAGAGCTACTTGCAACAAGCGATAGTCAGAATTGCCGGAACGCTTACCAAGGAACTCATGGATCGAAAAGAGGAATAGAATGAAGAGCCAGGGGAATAGCCGGAATCAGCAATGGAAAAGAAACAGGAAGAAACGAAGTCGAAGTACCTTCCCCGGTAAGGAAATTCCTCAATGCCCGTATTGCGGGCAGAATGTTAGAGATGCTCTCACGGCAATTGCTTTAAAAGAAGGTGAAGCACCGACTCATTTCGATTGTGTAATAAAAAAGCTCTCCGAAGAGGAGAGCCTGCAACCCAAAGAAAGGGTTTGTTATCTTGGCAACGGCAGTTTCGGTATCGTACGGTTTAAAAACCCGTCAGACAACAGAAATTTCGTTATACGAAAACGTATCCAAATAGAACCGGAAAAGACTGATATACCATGGCGAAAAGCAATTTCAGAGAAAATCGCTTCTCGCGGCCCAGCCCCTAAAAAAGATCAATAATCACGTAGACTATCGAGCACTTGAACGGCTTTTAATCTCACCTTCTTGATATAGTTTCCCTGAGCAATGTGAATAATTGCCTCAAATGCCGTCGCGTCATTCAAACCGCCATTTGATGCAGCTAATTTCTCAAATGCTAATAGAGAGGCAAAAGCGAAGTTGTTGTC
>JABGPX010000893.1 GCA_018644745.1 Spirochaetales bacterium | reverse complement strand
ATAGATGGCAACCTTTCTGACGCCAATGGTCCCAAATCCGGTGATTACACCGTCGTAAGGCGCGGGTTTTTTATCCATCCCGAACTGGGTCGCTGTGTGAGTTATTTCCGAACCAATTTCAAAAAATGAGTTCTTGTCTACAAGAAGTTCGATTCTTTCAATCGCGTGCAACTTGCCTTTTTTATGCTGCTTTTCGATATCATAGGTGCCCTTTTTCATACAAAATCCCCTATCTCTCCTGCCGTTATTTGGACATGAAGCACCATTGTACTGAAATTCCTAATAATGTCAGCCATCTAGCTAGCAATACAATATCTTTTTAATAATGATTATCTGCCGCGACAAGGAGCGAATTATTCATCCTTAATGACACGGATGAAGCATTTTATTATACTGCAGGCCACAAATCTGAAGGGCTGCGCACAAAGCCCCTCACAAAATAAAACAACGAGGTTCATATGAACAAAATCTACGTATTTCCCGGACAAGGATCACAGGCAGTCGGCATGGGCGGCGAGCTATTTGACAAATATGCCGACCTTATCGAAAAAGCGGATCAGATTCTCGGCTACTCTTTAAAAACTCTCTGCCTTGAGGACCCGGAAGGAATTCTGAATCAAACTCAATTCACCCAGCCTGCCCTTTTTGCAGTGAACTCATTAATGTACCTCGAGAAAAAGGATGAGACCGGCACACCGGATTTTGTAGCAGGTCACAGCCTTGGCGAATATGCGGCTCTCTTCGCGGCCGGTGCCTTCGATTTCGAAACCGGTGTTCGCCTTGTCCAAAAACGCGGGGAACTTATGGGAAAAGCAAAAGGCGGCGGGATGGCCGCGGTAATCGGTCTCGGACCGGACAAAGTAAGAGAAATTCTCGACGCCAGCGGAATAGATACCATCGACGTGGCGAATTTCAACTCGCCAAAACAGGTAATTCTCTCCGGGCTTACAGATGATCTCGAAAAAGCAGCGGCACCTTTCACCGATGGAGGGGCGAGAAGATTTCTACTTCTCAAAGTCAGCGCGGCGTTCCACTCACGCTACATGGCCGACGCAGGGGAAGCGTTCACCGAATTTCTCGATTCTGTTTCCTTCAACGACCTGGAATTCCCTGTAATTGCAAACGTAACAGCAAAACCATATGAAAATGGAAAGATCAAAGAAAATCTCGGCCAGCAGATAACCAGTTCGGTAAGATGGCAAGAGTCAGTTGAGTATCTTCTTTCGCAAGGTGAATGTGAATTTGTAGAAATTGGACCTGGATCCGTGCTGGCCAAGCTCGTTCAGCAGATCCGGGGCTAATGCCGATCATAAGTGACCGACGGGCACGCAGAATACGCATTGGTAAACCGCGTGCCCCAGCGCGCGAATTGATCGATCGTTGGAGTCATGACCGTCTGACGGCCGGCACAACCGAGTAGGCGGCCGCTCAGATGGTCGGTAGAAATGAGTAGTACGTTGGGTCTAGCCTTTGTACGCTCCTGGCTCAATATTCGCTCCATATTTGGCTTTTGCTGCTTCGATATGAGCTTTTTCCTTTTCCCATACATCCTTTACCGATTGAGGAGTGTTAGGATCCATATCCTGATACCACGCGGCTGCACGATCCAGCTTTGCGGTCCATTTGTCACAGCGGAAAGTAAATTGATACGTGTACTCTGACTCTAGGTAGTCTTCATCAAGGAGACTACTGAATAGTTTCTTTAAATCCGCATATTTCGGAATAAAACCGGTAGGAGTTTCATAGGCTTCGAAATCTCCATGGATTCGGCCTTCTGCCCAGTGGAGCCATACTTTCTTTGCCAATTTACTGGTACAGAACTTCTTGTTCTCGTCGAGGAGAAAGTAGTTCGTTGAAAATACTTTAGGCTCCGCTTTCATTCCTTTCACAAAGTCAAGATTGTTCTGTACATACTCACCAAGCGGGTAGGATATAAAATCCAGATTTGCCATTGGATCAATACGCCGGACACCTTCTTGTCCAAGGGTCGCTGAAGTCGTCTCAGATTCCAGGGTTGCGGCTTTCAGGACAATGCCGTCTGCAAATGATTTTGATTCCTCGACCGGCACGGTGGTGTCGCTGTCGCGTCCGCCATAGAGCAAACCTTCGACCTCTACACCGTTCTTATCGTTATATCCCTGCTCATCAAAGTTTTCGAGATAATCAAGACGCATGGTATATCGTGAGTTGGCATGAGCGAGAAGGATTTCCTTACCCGTAGAATCGACTTTTCCTTCGGTCCAGCCCGGTCCGGAATGATTCTCGCCTTCTTTCGGAGATTCAATCCCCATATTCTCCCAATACGGATTGTTGTCCGGCCCTTTAAGGACATTAGAAAAGATCATTTCTTGAGGTTTCATCAAATTTGAATAAATTACCGGATCATCTTTGCCGTTTACATCTCGAATAATTCCGAAAATTCCCTGCTCGACATTTACAGCCCGGAACTTCCCGTCAACGTTTCTAAAATAGGCGATATCATCACCCACCACAAGCTCGCCGGGTATCATTGCTGTCGAAGTTTTTCCACAAGCCGAAGGAAAGGCGCCAGCGAAATAAGTGTTTCGAGTTTTTTCCTCATTTACGCAAGCCATGACAAACATATGCTCACAGAGCCAACCTTGCTTACCGGACTGGCTGATAGCCAGGCGCATCGAATGTTTCTTGAGGCCAACGGAGTTTCCTGCATACTGAGCGTTCATTGAGTAAACAATATTGTTCTGCGTATCCATGTAGATTCTACGTTTATCGAGATTAACCACGCATCCACGCTCATCAACCTGACCAGCCGAATGTATAAATCGATAAAAATCGTCTTTGTTCGCCATTTCCTTGAAATGTTTATAGGCCTTTCGGTAAAGGATCTGTTCGGAATGAGCGACATACCAGGAATCGGTAAACTGAACACATGGTCTTGTAAACTCACTGAAAGCGGGTCCTTCGCAGAAAAGCTTCACAACAGCGTCCTTGCCGTCCATTATGTTCTCAGCAATACCCATAATTTCCGCATGGCCGTCTTCATACTTCACACTGTTGAGCTTTTTCATACGCTCGAGATTTTCGCTATACACAATGTACTTCGTGTTGACCTTGTCTCGCGCTTGATCGCCATAACCATCGTAGTGAATGGTCTGGCTATTTTTGGCCAGGGGTCTTTCCTCGCCTTTTTCAAGGGACATGCTTTTTACATATTCCTCATCTTCAACACTGTCGTCACAAAAATAAATTGTTT
>JABGPX010000424.1 GCA_018644745.1 Spirochaetales bacterium | reverse complement strand
AGCTTAGATAATATCAGTGTTATAGATATTCTGCTTCCGTTCGATAATCCCGTAGAATTGGCAGAAAAAATCCGGTCTTCCCGTGGAAAAACATTTCTGCTCAGTCCGCTTATTTCTCAATACGGGCCTCAATTGGCAAGGCAAATGGGCGATCGAGTTTTCGCAGGCTTTGATATGGCGATATTGGCCGGTGAAATCCCGGAAAACCTCATAAAAATCACTACCGATCGCGGTGACGCGTTCAGAGCGGCCGGTGAACTGTGTAAAAATTATCTGAATGATCCGGCAAATACCGGTAGTAAAGTAGCCGGATTGTTTTATTCCGGGTCCGCAACTCGAGTGAAGGAAAGGGATGCATTTGTTCAGGGAATTGGAATCGACGTCAATCAAGACCGTTTTTTTATAAAGTCTTTCCCAAGATTGGCATCGATTTCAGAAGCAAATACCTTTTTAAATGATCTCAAGACGCAGAATGTTGGTCTTTATGTGGTTTCAATGTCCTCCTTGAGCAAAGATCTCGTCTCTTCTATAAGTTTACAGTCTTCATCACTTATCATTACCGAGCGTATAGGATATGGTAATGTTTATGCTGATCGGATGATAGCGTCAGTGGAAGAGCATTGGGCCGAGGCGGTCTTAAAGGTTATAGACGCGAGAACCGATGTTATTTCCGTAGAAACAACGCTAAAAGCGGGTCCGGCATCACAGGAAATTCAGTCCTCTTGGCTAGACATATTTCGAAGGTGATTAAAAAGAAAAATGTTTGACAAAGATTTGGGTAAGAAATATAATTTGAGAAGCCAGGATGAGTGTAACTTTGCTAAACACAAGGAGTTAAGAATGAAACGAGGTGCTTCGCTCCTCATCAGCCTAGCAATCCTGCTATTTTTTGCTAGTACTTCTGTTCTGATAGCGGATGAAAGAGTGCAGAATTTAGATTCTGTAGTAATTGAGAATTTTGACGATCCAGATTCACGAATGTGGCATGTCCTCGGAAGCAAATTTGTAACCGAAGGTACTCCCCTTATAGCTTACGCGCCTTCATGGCCGGAAGCAGTATACGGTAGGAATCGCGATGGTCTAGACCTCAAGGTCCTTGGTGTTCAGGCATCATTTGATAGACAAGGATATAATTATCTTGAGTTTATCCCGGTTATCGAGGGTCAGGACGGCGAACTGGAAGCCGATCCAATCAGTCTTCCGGGTCGGGTTCAGACCATAGATATGTGGGTATGGGGCTCAAACTACGATTTTTACATGGAAGTTCATGTAAGAGATTTCAACGGCCGCGTATACGTACTTCCGCTTGGCGGAACGAAATTTGTCGGTTGGCGAAATCTGCAAGCCAATATTCCTGGAATAATTCCTCAAGCCGGGGGCTACATAACTCCGGGAGGCTTCATTAAAAATATTGAGCTTCTTAAGATTGTGCTTTGGACTAAACCGAATGAAAATGTGGCGGGATTTAATCTTTATCTGGATCAGATAAAGGTGCTTACCGATTCCTTCGTTACACGTTTCGACGGCGACGACCTTGCGGATCCGGAAAAGGTTCAGGAAATCTGGTCCAACGCGGGAGGACGGTAGTTCGTATGAAAGCAGCAAAGATTTTCTTAACGACAATATTGATTTTATTCGTTTCCGCTACTTCGTTTGCACAGCTCACTGGAATCGGCGAACCAAAGGCTGATGAAATCGGAATAGACAGCGCCCAGCAGAACCTTAGAGAAGTGTCAGTCAGCAAGTTCGAAGACGCAGGCTTCTGGTACAGCACAATGCCCCGAGATGAAGGTTTGACCATTCTGCGACGGCTTCCCGGAGGGCCTCTCGATAAGGAGCCTATTGAAGGTGAAGCAGAGGTTGGAATCGAAGAAGAGGACAAATATGTTCTCGGAATGAAAGTCCATTACTATCGCAGAGGCCTCAACACCTTCGCGTTATTTCCGGTTCGACCGCTTCCCGTAGAAGGAATTACCAAAACTCTCTCCGTGTGGGTTGCTGGAAGAAACATGAACCATATGCTCAGCTTGGTTATAAAAGACTATTTCGGAAATATGGCTTTCATTACTATGGGTAAACTCAATTTCTCCGGTTGGAAGAAACTCACCGTTGCCGTACCGCCAAGCATTGTGCAGCGGGATTTTCACTACGGCGATAGAATGGGAATAAAAGTTATTGGGTTTAGAGTGGATTGCGATCCTCTAGAAGCTTTTGGCACATACTACGTGTATTTCGATGACTTGAGAGCAGTTACCGACCTCTTTGCCGAAGACAGCAGAGATGTTGACGACATCATGGACGTCTGGTAGATATATCGATATGATTATAACGGCCCTCCGGCGAATACCTGGAGGGCTTTTTTTTATGAGAATTTTATTCAAAACATTTACCCTGATTGTATTTCTCTGCATCTCATTATTACCTGTGTTCTCTGATGACCAACCACGAACAGGTTTTCAAGGTGTCAGCTCATTGGCAATTACTGAAAAAGCCGATATCCGCATCAGGGAAAACGGCAGATACCTTGGATATCTGTACAAAGAAGTGAGAAGTTACTTTGACCTTATCGAAACCGAAACACTTACCAGCGGAGCAGATGAGTATACCTATGCGGGCACGGTGTATGTACTAGAAGATCTGAAGCAGAAATCCGGGCAGGCAAAGTGGATAGATGAGATATACGACATTGAGCTTTCAGCCACCAGCACCGGAAGATATTCAACGGTATCAGGAATGCCGTTTCCCCGAACTAGGGGGTTTCCAGTGTTCCCGGTGAATTCTCTTGAAGACGGCGCCACCTGGCGCGAGTATGGAGAACAGGTGCTGGTGCCGCGCGACGACGGTCAGCCTACCAAAATAGAATTTTACTGTGAATTCCGTTATAAGGGCACGGGAATGTATCTCAACAGGGAAGTTCATATTATTACAGCCCAGTATGCGACCAGGTATCGAAAAGGGCAGGATCCCGGCGGGGATGAGACCCTTAGCGAGGCTACGGGAAAGCATCTGCTCACTATATATCTTGACGCCGCGAGGACCGGCTGGATGTTTATTCGGGACCAGGTTGATGAGCAGTTCAATTTCACCGACGGGGTTACCCGCGAGCATGAAGGATTTTATCTCACATGGTATGAAGGGTCGGAAATTGAAGGACGGGATTCTGATACTAAATTGGTCGAGGAAAGTCTGCAGCAGAGTTCTGTTGCAGATGTGAGCGTGGAAGAGACAGATGA
>JABGPX010000344.1 GCA_018644745.1 Spirochaetales bacterium | reverse complement strand
CGCGGACCTCTCTCACCGACAATGAGCTCGTTTTCCCCAATCCATATCGTGCGGTTCTGTAGGATATAGCGGAATGCATTGGCCCGTTGAACCGGTATCGAGTATTTACTGATACCCGGGGTTTTGTAGTACTCTGTGAGCAGCAGCGCACGTTCCGCGGAAATACTTGGCGGGGTGGAAACGGATTGAGATCGGAGTTTTGCTATTCTTTCAGTCATCGTTATTCCTCTTAATGATGAGCAGTATACTAACGATAGTTCTCAGCTGCAATAAGCGGCTTCTTTCGAGTACCAGATTAATTTTCCTGTGAGGAGTTGCTTTCTCTGCAGAGTTCCATCAGCTTGATTACCTGCCTTGTCTGTGACAGGGGAACAAAAGGCAACTCATCGGCGGCGAAATAGGCGTGGCAATGGTCGTAGTAGTCAAGGTCCGGAATATCCGCAAGATCGACCTCGGTTTCCCGCCAAACAATTTCCTCCCTGTTCATATATTCTCTATTGGCTGCAGCTAAAGCGTCATTGAGTACTGCGGGTTTTTGATCCTCATCTACAAAGTAACGAATGCGGAATTCTCCCGGGCCGAGATTATTCTCTTCGAAAGCAGCAGTGCCCCGGTTGCCGAGAAGGGTCCAGCGGAGACCCGGCAAAGCGTTTGCCGAGTTTATTTCGAGATCGATAAGCAGTCCCTGCTCGGTCTGTGCGGACACTTTTACTACGTCTTCGGCGTCGCCGGTCGATGCGATATTCAGCAGCCTGCTGAAAAGCTTCCAGCTGCCCGTGCCGGTGAGATATACCAGCAGGTCAAGCAGGTGCGCACCGCTGTTATTGAGCATGCCGCCGCCGTACTTGGTGAGAGCCTGCCAATCGTTTCTCCGAACGAATGTGCCGGTGTACAGGCGAATCATAAAGAGATCTCCCAGGCGGCCCGAGGAAAGAATCTCCTTTATCGCGAGGGTCTCGCGCCTCAGCCGCCATGGTTGGTACATCATCAGCTTCCGACCCGCCTTTTCTGAAGCATCGAGGATTCTGTATGCTTCCTCCGCTGTTCCCGCTACTGGCTTATCAAGAAAAACGTCTATACCACGATCGAACGCCGCCTGGGAGTGAGCGGCATGGAGATGGGTAGGCGTGCAGATAACGAGCAGATCCGGTTTTTCACTGTCCAGCATCTGCTCAACATTGTCGTATGGGGCCGCGCCGTACTCCGCTTTGGTTTCAGCAATTCGGTCGGCATCGGTGTCCGCGGCGGCTATGAGCTCAAATCCCGGGTGTTTTGCCACACTTGGCAGGTGATATTTCCAGCCGATTCTGCCGAGCCCGGCCACGGCGGTTCTGAGTATCTTCATCCCGATCTCCTATGATTCGTCTTTCCACAGGCCTTCTTTCAAGCTGCTGCCGTGGCTTTTGTACATTTCTGGGTGGGCAAGGCGATGCTGCACCTCTTTTACAATAAGCGAGGCTGAGGCTTCAAGGGTTTCCTTTCCGAAATCCGCGGTCGAATCCTGCGGCGGCATTTTGCCTCCGGCTCCGACGATGTTTTCACCTTTTGACGGCAGGAGAGAAAGGTCCACCGTTTCGGGATGTAAATGCATGAGATGAGAGGTTTCCCATCCCGCCGCGTGGTCTCCCGCGTTATCATATTGATCGGCGACAAAGGTGTAATCTAAGCAGGCCCATGCGAGCATACCGCCGTAGCGGGCAGGCCGCCATTTATTGAACCGCAGCGCCGCCGCTCGGGCGTGGTCGATGAGCGGGTAATGTCCGGCCACCAGCACCCCTAATGTAAACCCGAGGGACATGACTTCCGCGAGAATATGAACCAGAAGCCGCTCGTAATTATAACTCTGCTCCATCGCGGTATAGGGAATCCGCTCCGGAATGAAATTTTCGGGCGGTAATCCCATGAGAGCGGCGATATCTTCCCTGTCGACCGCGTTTGCGTCCATCAGACTCTCCACTCTTGTTTCACCATAGTACAAAGGCGGAAACACTAAACCACCTCCATCTCGGGCACAGCGGATAGCCAAGCCGTCGGCTTGAAGAGTGTCGGCTCCGACCGGATTGTGCAGTCCGTGCCATTCAATCGTTCCTATTGGTATGTATGCCACCGGGCAGGTTTCCCTTTTCTCGCGAATCTGGCCGGGTCTCAGCATATGGTAACGTACTTCATCCATGACAATTCCTCCTGGTTTCATGGCATTATAATACAGAGTTTAGAGTGTATTGGCTTTCGTCTTAAAAATCCCCGCGGCATTGCGAAGCTGATACTCATGGATTAGAATTGGACGATCCCTTTGGAGGCGTGTATGAATTTCCCTTGGATGACATTTATCAATTTCGGCGCGATTTCCGCGGCCCTGCTCGTAGCGACCCTGATTCGAGCAAAAATAAAATTCTTTCAAAAGTATCTTATTCCAAACGCGCTTACAGCGGGATTTATTCTTCTTGTATTTTATAATTATCTTGCGCCGAAATTGGGTATGTCTCAAGACGACCTGGGAAGTTTCGCCTATCATCTGCTCAACCTGTCTTTTATAGCGATGACATTGCGAAAACCCGCGGAAGGAGCTCCCATGGGGCGTCGACGGGCCTTTTCCATGGCTGTCGGACTTCTTTCCCAGTATGCCGTTCAGGCAGTTGTCGGCCTTGGGCTGACCTTCCTTCTTATCGCGACGTTGATGCCGGATCTCTTCCCTACAATCGGTTTTCTTGTACCTCTCGGATTTTCTTCCGGTCCCGGCCAGGCCTTTGCGATTGGTGAAACCTGGGTTGAATATGGATTCGCCGGTGCCGGCAGCGTAGGACTGACTTTCGCGGCGATCGGATTTCTCTGGGCATGTTTCGGCGGTGTATTTCTGATCAATGTGGGTATTAGAAAAGGCTGGATTAAGAAAAGCGAATCAAAACTCGAAGGCAGAAAACGGAGAAACGGCTTCTTTGAAAAGGATGTGGCGCTGCCAATTGGTTCACGGCTTACTACTGAAACCGAGGCGATCGACACCATGACCTACAATGTAGCGGCGGTGCTGTTTGTTTATCTGCTTGCGTTTCTGCTTCTCAAACTCATCACGTTTCTGCTCTCCTTCGCCGGTTCACTGGGCGACGATCTTGCCACCAGTCTCTGGGGTATCGGTTTTATTTTCTGTGCCCTCACCGCGATGGGCGTGCGCAAGGTTGTGTCTCTTACTAAAATATCCCACACCTTCGACTCAGGCAGTTTGACCAGAGTGGCGGGGCTTTCAATT
>JABGPX010000932.1 GCA_018644745.1 Spirochaetales bacterium | reverse complement strand
TTCTCCCCTTTCATTTTATTCAGGTGAGACACCTTAATCTATGTCCTCATTCTGTTTTAATTTCTGGGCTCATTATAATATAGGCTATAATTGGGATAGATGCCCCAATTAATTATAGGAGTATCTGACAAAAACAATTGCTCTGGGATTCGCGATATCTGGGCAGTACTTGCTTTAGGTAACAAATTTAGCGAGGCAACGCGAACGGGAATTCTAATTGTCGCTAGTCACTTGGGTCCTTAACCGGCCCCAAAGCTATCAAGATACTCCTGTATCTCTAGTTGTTCCGCATCCTTGATATCCCAGAAGCTTACGCCAATCTCAAACAGATACTCGATTGCTTTCCGGCACCACATCACTTTGCCGACAGATTCAATTGGCCGGAAACGAGCGGGAAGTTGAAAGACAAGATTGAGCATCTTCTGTTCTTCTACGGATTGTTCAGTGATAAGGCAGATTCCGCCTTCACTTATATCCTTCGAATGGGCAATAGCGTTGAAATCATAATTTACACGTACATCTAGCACGATTCGTGGTGAACATCTTTGATTTTCAGCCATGCTCTATATATTCCATCTATTATCATCCATCTGCAATAGCTCATTCTCCGTCGGTGGGAGGTACGGCGATTACGACGGGGACAGCCTCGTGAAAAGAATAACTAATCCAGCAGCAACAAGAAGTAAAACAATACAGTTCTCGGATCAGTTCCGCATTTCTAGCAATCATACCGATTTTCCATACATGGCATTGAGTTGTATACGGGCACAAAGATTGCACGAGGTCAGTACTTCAATGAAAAAGCTCTTCGTGTTTTCACGATACTATAGTTTAGTGTATATTCCCCGCATGCGCACATGCTTTTCCTAATTTCCCTCCTTCAAGGCGTAAGCCCGCCATTTATGATTTACTATTATGCTATATATGAGCATATTTGTAAAAATAGATTGATTTGGAGGAACATATGTTATTTCACATTACGCATCAACATTCGGAGGAGACCTGTCCGGCCCATGATGCCGATCGGATGGCTGCGACATTCGGGAAGATGATGGAAGCTATCAAAGAGTCTGGGATAGATGTACGAGGTTTCTATGCAAACGCAGGTGCCCACAGGGTCTTTATGGTCGTAGAGACTGACAGCATTGAAGTTCTGAACAAGGTACTCTACCCGGCGCTAACAATAGGCACCGCTAAAATTGAACCTGTGGCTGATGCGGCGGCAACTGCGAGCGCGTTCGAAGAAGAAGCTAGAAAATAGCTCGTCTTCAAACGGTAGCCTAGATGATCTTATTTTTGTGTATGGTTATCACCTTCGTTAATTTCAGCGTCGCTTATTGACAAGTTTCGTTGCTTTCATTGAATCAGGGGTTATTCTAAAGGCGTGCATATAAGAGCATTTCTGCCCTGAAGTCCCAATCTCCAGGTGACAACAATTGTTGATTGCCGCCAAGAGAAGAACTAGTACATATAGTACGAATGCCGACGCTATAGGGTAAGATCCTCCTATGTATTAATCCCAGAAAGATCCATACATATAAACCTACGCACATCCTGTAGGGTAAGTCCCCTATGTATTAATACTTCGAGGAGGGGAATTGGTGTATAAGGAGAGTTTTGGGCGACGCACAAGAAAGATTGCAAATTCTGACTAATTCACTTAGAATAGAACAAACCAAGATAGGAGTGAATAAATGAACGTCTATTACGCGATTCTTGACTGGATTCATCTTTTGGCGACAGTTACATGGATTGGAGGAATAATCTTCTATACTCTTGTTCTCATGCCAGCTACATCTGCCCTTGATCCGCCTCAGCGCGGAAAACTAATGGGAGCTATTTCAAAGAAATACGCCCCGATGTCCGGGGTAGCTATTCTCCTGCTCATTTTAACAGGAATACTAATTAATATTGAACGCGGGATACCGGTCATAAGCTTGAGCACAACTTATGGGATCTTCTTTTTCATAAAACATTTATGTGTTCTGGTCATGATTTGTATCGGAGTCGTTATCGCCTTGGTTCTTGGCCCAAAACTCAAACCACCTGCAAGCGGCGATCAACCAGCAGGCTCTCCGCCACCCCCAAGCCCGCAAGTTATTAAATTACAGAAAACCATGGGTCTCCTGGGCACAATAAATATGGTATTAGGTATCGTGGTGTTACTACTCACCGCTCTGGCGCGCGCGTAGGACAGAATTAGCACTGCTTATTGGGATACTCCACTCAAGGCGCTCAAGAAAAACACTAGTTTTTATAGAAAACCGCCGGCTCTATATGTTAAAAAAGCCGGCGGTTAGAGAAGATCTTTCTAACTACAACCTACTCGAGGATAAAGTCGTCCAAATCGAGAGAAAACTCGAGAGATCCGTTGAACAAAGCATAATCGAGAGCTTCAATCGGAATATCAAAATAGAATGAAATAACAGCTCGCTCAATTGATGTGGGTGAGACTGCAAGACTGCCAGTATCTGAGAAAAGTTCACTAAAGGGTAGGCGAATTCTCGTCCATATGGGATTTGCACTAATATCAGCGTAGTAGTATTCTTCACCATCATAATCGTGAATATCCAAGGAGCCTTGTTGGAGAACATCGGACCGAATAGAAAAGCTGAGCGTATCGTGCTTTTTCCCCCATGGCTTGCCGATAATAGCGTACACAGATATACCGAGAGACTCTTCCCTATCAAGGAAATCCTGAAATGCGTCTACGAGGTCAAGTTGTATTTGTATCGACAAATAGCTACCGGTACTTCCACTATCTAATCTTCGAATGTTGATCTTCTGATTTGTCACCCCGGGTGTGACAAGTTCTTTACCTTCTTCGCTAACCGAGTAATCGGTGTAAGTGCTTGATCCGTAAACACCCACGGAAAACATCATTCTGGACACTTCATCGTTAAAGGAATCCAGAAGATCCGGCTGACCGGCTGTTTTTATATTGTACACCCCGATATTATCTATGAGAAGAGATCCTCCAACATCCGATCCGGTGCGAAAATGGAATCGATGATAGTTTTCAGAAAAAGGAATTTGGATGGAAAGCGTAAATCCTTTCGCCGGATCAATCTCCGCACCTTCCTGGTCAGAATAGAAATTATGGAAGGGGATTTGCAGCTCGTTCCATTCGTTATCGTTGAGTGAGCTGTAGAGGTAGAAATAGTTGCTCTCCTCGCCTTGTTGCTGTATTAGTTCAAAATCCACCGCAGAAAAACCCTCTGGTTTCAGTGCTATCGACATTCCG
>JABGPX010000890.1 GCA_018644745.1 Spirochaetales bacterium | reverse complement strand
GGCTTGACGATGGGAACCGCCGGGGTTATTTTCTAGATTCAGCAGAAGCTTCAGGGGAGGCTTCATCCGAATCTTCATCGAGGGGACAACATGTCGACAGCAAACAGTCGGGTAAGAAAACCGGACTGGTTTAAAATACGTCTCAATCCAAACAAAAATTTTAAAGATCTCAAGACCCTCGTACGGGAAAAAAAGCTGCACACGGTGTGTGAAGAGGCAAGCTGCCCGAATATTCATGAATGCTGGGGTACCTACAAAACAGCCGCCTTTATGATCCTCGGCGATACCTGCACCCGGCGCTGCAGATTCTGCGATGTAAAAACGGGGAAACCGGGACCGGTAGATGCGGTGGAACCCTTGAGGGTGGCCCGCTCTGTGAAGGAGATGGCTCTTAGTCATGCCTTCATCACCATGGTGAACCGGGACGATCTAAATGACGGAGGTGCCGGCATATTGGCGGCAACGGTCGAGGCGATTCACCGCAGAGTAGAAGGATGTTCTGTAGAAGTGCTGAGTTCCGATCTCATGGGCAAACCCGCAAGTATACAAATCCTGGTAGAAAGCAATCCGGAAATAGTCGGCCACAATATTGAAACAGTCCGAAGGCTTACCCCGAAGATCAGGTCCCGCTCCGAATACGAAAGATCCCTCGGTTTCTTACGTATAGCCAAAGAGATCGATTCTACGAGAATTACAAAGTCGAGCATGATGCTTGGCCTCGGCGAAGAGAGAGATGAGATACTCGAAGCAATGGATGATCTTCGCAGCAATAGAGTAGACATTCTTAATATAGGGCAATACCTTCAACCATCACGAACAAACATTCCGGTTGAAAAATACTGGCACCCCGACGAGTTCGCCGACCTGCGTGAACAGGCTCTGGCGAAAGGTTTTGTTCATTGCGAATCAGGGCCCCTTGTCCGCTCCTCGTATCACGCCGGCGACCAATTCAATGCAATAAGCAAGTAGAAATACATAAGCAGGTAGCAATCATAAGGAAGGAACAATCATGTCATCAGCAATAACGGCCAAACAGGTCGAGGACGCTTTAAGCACGGTAATCGAGCCCGAGCTGCATCAGGATCTCATAACTCTAAATTTCATCAGAGACATAGAAATACAGGAAAAAGATATCGCTTTTACAATTATGCTCACTACCCCTGCATGTCCGCTGAAGAAAGTGCTCGAGTCTGAAAGTACTGAGGCGATTAGAAAACATATTCCCGACGCTGCACAGGTAAAAGTCAGTTTTAATTCAGAGGTAAAGAAAGACGGAAGAATCGAACAGAAGCTTTCCTTACCTATCAAGAATATTATTGCCGTAGGAAGCGGAAAAGGCGGCGTTGGAAAAAGCACAGTATCGACTAATTTGGCAGCATGTCTTGCCGCAGACGGAGCGAAAACCGGTCTGCTCGATGCTGACATTTACGGACCAAACATCCCTCTTCTCATGGGTATAATAGATCCGCCGGAACAGAACGGGGGTAAAATAAAGCCTGTGATGGCCCACGGCGTGGAAACAATGAGCATGGGTTTCCTTATCCCGGAAAATGAAGCTTTGGTGTGGAGAGGCCCCATGCTTCACAGCGCTATATCCCAGCTGTTTTCGGAAGTGCTTTGGAATGAACTCGATTATCTGGTGGTTGACCTTCCGCCCGGAACCGGCGACGCGCAGCTCAGTCTGGCTCAGCTTGTTCCCCTTACAGGCGGTATCGTCGTTACCGGGCCGCAAAAAGTGGCAACCAGCGATGCCCGTCGTGGAATTACAGCCTTCAATAGGCTTGGAGTACCGGTAATGGGAGTTGTCGAAAATATGTCGGGAGACATTTTCGGAAGAGGCGGCGGCGCGGAAATAGCCAGAGACTTCAAAATCGATCTTCTGGCTACCATCGATCTTCATCCAGATATACCCTCTGAATCAGATCAAGGCACTCCTTTTGTAATCAGCCATCCGGATCATGAAATAACACAGATATTTCAAAAACTCGCGAGAGTCGTAGCCGGTAAAATCAGCGTAATAGACTTTAACGCAAAGTAATGGCCCCGGCTCCGAGGCAGATCCGGTCATTATAAAAAACCGCGAATTGTCCCGGGGCAATTCCTCTATCCGGCGTATCAAGAGAAATTGAATAGTCGCTCTCGCCGCTGGGATGGACCGAACACGGGAGAAGGGCCGGGCCGTGGCGCAATCTCACTGTAAGGCGCTCCGTGTCCGGCGGATCATTTATCCAATGGGGCGAAGTAACCAGAAAATCGGTCCGGCCAAGAGCTTCTGCGGTACCTCCGTGGGTAACCAGCACCGTATTATTTACTACATTTTTGCCGCTTACATACCAGGGTCCACCGCTTAATCCGAGCCCCTGTCGTTGTCCGATGGTATGGAACCAGAATCCTTTGTGCTCACCAAGGGTCTCTCCGGTTTCCCTGTTTATTATTGAACCGGTTTTCTCACCCAGATAATGGCGGACAAAATCCGGATACTTTATTTTCCCGAGAAAGCAGACGCCCTGACTGTCTTTTCTGCTCTTGTTGGGCAGATCAAACTCAGCGGCAAGGGTCCGCACCTGATCCTTCACCAGGTGACCTATTGGGAACATCGAGCGGTCGAGCTGCTCCTTTCTTTGTTGGGACAAAAAATATGTCTGATCTTTTACCGGGTCAGGCGCACGTAGAAGCAGGGTTTTGTCTCCTTCCTTTCTAATAATAGCGTAATGACCGCTGGCGATTTTCTCAAAGTCCGGATCGATTCGATCCTGAAACAACCCAAATTTAATTCGCTGGTTGCAAAAGATGTCAGGGCTCGGTGTCCGTCCCTGCTTCAATTCTAAAAGAGCGTATTCAACTACCTGATCGAAATATTCCCTCTGAAGTGATACAATTTTCAGAAGAACCTTCGCCTCTTCGCACACCGCCCGCGCATATTCAAGATCTTCTTCCCAGGGACAATTCCCGAGGAACCGCACTTCATCCTCAAGCCATATCTTGATATAAAACGCAGTTATATCATGGCATTTCTCATTCTTGAGAAGGTGAAGCGCAACAGAACTGTCGACGCCGCCGGAAAGCAGCACTGCGGTTTTCATGGACTTGTTTTCCCGGTAATATCAATTTCGGTTTTGCCTTAAATCAAATACAAGGATATACTTATCACAATGGCAGGCGAAAGTAAAACACCGATTCTCAGAAAAATGAGCATCCATGATCGCCGCGAGTATCTTTCGCGTTTATATCAGCTCACCAGTGAGGAATTGAATAC
>JABGPX010000889.1 GCA_018644745.1 Spirochaetales bacterium | reverse complement strand
CCGCTGACCCGGCGCTATTTCGCCAGAGACAACACGAACATGAATAACCACTCCCCGGTACGCGTCATAATGGGAATCAAAAATCAGCGCGCTGACATCATCGCCCTCGTCCCGCGGCGGGGGAATTACTTTGACCAGCTCTTCAAGAAGCTCTTCAATGCCAATTCCCATTTTAGCCGAGACCTGCATCGCTGCGTCTGGATCGAGGCCGAGATCGTGCTCTATCTGCCGTTTCGCGAACTCAATATCGGCGCTGGGCAAGTCAATCTTGTTTATAACCGGGATTATTTCTAGATCGTGCTCCATCGCCAGATAAAGATTTGAGAGAGTTTGAGCTTCAACACCCTGAGAGGCATCTACCAGGAGAAGCGCGCCCTCGCAAGCTGAAATCGCGCGAGAAACTTCATAAGTGAAATCCACATGCCCGGGAGTATCTACAAGATTCAAGGAATATGTATTCCCATCCTCCGATTTGAAGGGGATTGTAATCGCGTGAGATTTTATGGTGATTCCTCGTTCGCGTTCAATATCCATGTCATCGAGGATCTGCGCCATCATATCCCGCTTTTCCACAACCTGTCCAAACTCGATAAATCGGTCGGCAAGAGTTGATTTCCCGTGATCTATGTGAGCAATTATACAAAAGTTGCGTATGAGATTTCGGCTCGTTTTCATGACCTGCCACTATAGCTGAAGAGTATGATTATTACAATTGATGTAAATATCCGCGGGTCTCAGGCAGCTCTAAATAAAATTATCAATTTCCAGATAGGCGCCCAGCTGAATACCCCGCTCTATAAAGCCGGCCTTTCTTTTTTTGACAACTATCTGAAGGTAAACGCCGCGATTTTCCTCGTCGACTTCCCAATTTCGAATGGTGAGAGGATCATTAACCGAGAGGCCCATTTCATCGGCAATTCCACCGGGATAAATCCGCCGAATCGTATACGCCCTATCCCATAAATATGAACCTGTTTCCTCGAGCGACATTCCAAACAACGGCGAGATGAGATTAGTAAAAATATCACGATCTATTGCCATGTCGAGGGGCCGATTGGGCCTTTCGCCAAGCGCAAGAATTCCAGAGTTTATTACCCCTTCACGCTCCCACTCCATCTTTATCAATGTGTCGGGTGATAATTCTATTAAGAGAGCCTGGGCTGATTCGACCGATTCAGCCGGCAAGCCATTCATGCTCAAAAGCAAATCGCCTTGTGCGAGGCCGGCGCGAGCCGCCGGTTCACCAGGTACTACATAAGAAATCTCCAGTCCTTCCCTGGTTTGTTCAACCGCCATCCCCATCCATGAGTGCTGCACGCTTCCGCCAAGAAATAGTCGCGGAACAATGTGAGTTATCCACCTCGAGGGTATCGCAAAGTTTACTCCTTCAAACTGCTCGATACCCGCAAATACCACACCAATAAGCCTGCCTTCTTCATTAAGAAGAGGTCCTCCGCTGTTGCCCGGATTAATCGGCACGTCCACCTGAAGAGCATCGCCTATCTGAAGGAACCGCCGCCCGGTTGCAGACACAATTCCCGATGTAACAGTGCTGAGAAGGCCTCCAGGAGATCCGATAGCATATATACGCTCTCCCGGTTCATAACTCACTGATGGATCAATAGGAAAGAAATATCCCGGCTCAACCTCTGCTTTAAGCAAGGCAATATCCAGGATACTGTCCCATCCAATCAGGCGGGCCGGGATGCGCTCATTTTCCGACCCATGAAGCCGGATAAACAAGCGGGAAAAACCCTCATATTCCGGATCGACTTCGCTGTTTATTACATGATAGTTGGTGATAAGATAACCTCTAGGATCTACAAAGAAGCCGCTGCCGATAACCTGGTCGGGATAACCGACACCCCGCTCCAATTTAAAGCCCTTGTTCACCAGGATCGTCGCTGTGCCTTCTAGGATAATCGAGGGAGACAGGCTGTACTCAATAGCAGGACCGGGTATCACACCATTTTCAATTTTCCATGACTCAATCTGTTCAAGCAGCGGTGTATAATCGAGCTTAGAGGCAGACTCTACAAAAACATCAATGTCTTCCTGATCCGGCTGCCCTAGGTCCAGAGCCTGGCTGAAAGTGAGAAATGCAGCGACATGTTCTCCCAGATCGAGAAGTCTCAATGCCTCTTTCGTCAGTATCGCTGTTTGCGTCCAATCTGAATATTCGCTTCCCAGGAGAACAGATTCGGGTGACCGGGCAATTGCCAACGCTTTGAGATATTCTTCTTTCTCGAGAGATTCCTTGAAAAGAATAAGAATTGCCTGGTTCGCATCTTCCCGCATCTTTGCAAGTTCCTGCAAGGTTAAACCGCTTCCATCCCGGGAGAGCAGATCAAGATCCTGTATTGCCGTAAATGGATTACCGCCGGTTATATTTTCTTCAATCTGAGTGCGGGTAACTTCCGAGAGCGGGAGGATTTCCCGGGAAGCACCAGTTGTAGTACATCCCAGAATTATCAGCGAAACCGATATTATCTGCACAAACCTGTTTAAGTTAACCCGCGTGAATGTCTTATTTATGCTCTTTCTCATCAGCATTCTCTATAGGAGGCATACCCAGCAGCTCTCTGATTTCCAAGTCATCAAGAGTTTCCTTAATTATAAGTGTTTCAGCGAGAAGATCGAGTTGCTCTCGATGCAGGGATAGCAAAGATCGGGTTTCTTCGAGGCAAGAAGAGACGATTTTTGTTATTTCTTCGTCGATTTTCTGAGCCGTTTCTTCGGAATAATCCTTATGACGGGCGATCTCTTTACCAAGAAAGATCGGTTCATCCTCCTGACCGTAGGAGATAGGCCCGAGCTCTGAGCTCATACCCCATTCGCATACCATTCGACGCGCCATGCCTGTCGCCTGCTCCAAGTCGTTTTGGGTACCCGTGGTTGTTTCACCGTAAACAATCTGCTCGGCGATAAAACCGCCCATTGCGATCTTAATCCGATCTAGGAGCCAACTCCTGCTGCGTGAAAATGTCTCGTCTTTAGGAAGAGAAAGCGCCATGCCCAGAGCACGCCCTCGTGGTATCACCGTAACCTTGTGGAGAGCATCCGCATTCTCCAGATAATAGTGCAGAAGCGCATGCCCCGCCTCGTGAAAGGAAGTCATCCGTTTTTCTTTCGCAGTTATTACTTTCGATTTCCTCGCAATACCAAGGAGGAGCTTGTCACGTGCTTCTTCAAAATGGGTCATCCCCACTACTTCATCCCCGCCCCGTGCCGCAAAGAGAGCAGCCTCATTAACCAGGT
>JABGPX010000888.1 GCA_018644745.1 Spirochaetales bacterium | reverse complement strand
GAAATGCTGAAGCCGGTGGACGACGACCCTGTTGTGATAGCGTCGCCTTATCTCAGGACGGATTTCATCGTAAGCGGCAAGATTAAAAGAGCCGTCATCTACGCGACAGCCAAGGGTTTGTATGAGCTTTCAGTAAACGGCAAGCGGGTCGGACAAGATCTGTTCGCTCCTGGGTGGACCGATTATTTCAAGCGCATCCGGTATCAAACCTATAATGTTACAGAGCTGATTGAAAATGGAGCCAACACGGTCGGCGCTGTACTCGGTACAGGCTGGTACTGCGGTTACGTTGCGTGGTGGACAAAGCTGTATGGTGAAACCCCGGCACTTCTTGCCCAGTTAGAGATCGAATACGAAGACGGAAGCATCCAGACCATCGGCAGCGGAGAACACTGGAGTTCCTCCACCGGCCCGATCCTGGCCTCGGATATGCTGCAGGGGGAAACCTATGATGCCCGGCTCGAAATACCCGGCTGGGACAGCCCCGGATTTGACGACAGCGGCTGGCCGCCGGTCAATACCGCGCCTATTGCAGCCGGCGCGCCGATACTCGACGGCAGTACCGGCTCTCCAATCAGGTTGATTCAGGAGATCCAACCATTGACAGTTACCGAGCAGTCTCCCGAAATCTATATTTTTGACATGGGACAAAACATGGGAGGCACGGTTCGCCTTTCAGTTGCCGGCGACACAGGCGATCAGATACGTCTCCGATATGCCGAGGTTTTGAACGACGACGGCAGCATATATACCGAGAACCTGAGAGAAGCGAAAGCCACGGATCTCTATATATTGAGAGGAAATCCGGATGGGGAAGTATGGGAGCCCAAGTTCACGTACCATGGATTCAGATACGTCGAGATATCAGGTTTTTCCAGCAAGCCCGAACTGGATCAACTGTCGGGCCTGGTTATTCATACAGAGATGCCTCATACCGGCGGTTTTTCATGTTCTAATGAGTTACTCAATCAACTTCAGCACAACATCGAATGGGGACAACGGGGCAACTATGTAGATGTACCGACAGACTGCCCTCAAAGGGATGAGAGGCAGGGATGGATGGGAGATGCCCAGGTATTCGCAGCAACCGGATGTTACAATTTCGAGACCGCCGGTTTTTTAACCAAGTGGCTTCTTGATGTTCGGGACTCCCAGCATGACGACGGATGTTTTCCCGACTTCGCGCCGGAACCGGACACTTTCGAACACAACAGCAAGACACCGCTCCGCCAATGGCGGGGCGCACCGGGGTGGGCGGACGCAGGGATTCTGATTCCCTGGGCGGCGTACTCGAGGTACGGCGACCTGAGGCTTTTGCGGGACGGGTATCCATCAATGAAAAAATACATGAAGTTCATAGTGGATGAGTCACCTAATCTGATCGGACCCGATTTCGGATACGGCGACTGGGTTAACGACTTCGCGTTTACCCCCCTAGACTTGATCTCCACGGCATTTAACGCGTACAGCTCCGGAATCCTGAGCCAAATAGCCGAGATCCTCGGCGAAACAGAGGATGCCGAGAATTACAGAGATCTTTTCGCGCGAATTCGCACTGCTTTTGATAATCGATTTGTAACCTCTGACGGCAGAATAACCGGCGATACTCAAACCGCATATGTACTTGCGTTACGATTCAATCTGCTTCCGGAAGAGAAAAGGAGAAACGCGACCAACCGGCTTGTATATGATATTGAAAACGGCAGATCCGCACTTTGGCCCTATGAACAGCGAAAAGGGCATGTATCTTCCGGCTTCCTCGGGGTGAACCTTATCAACCCGACCCTTGCCGATGAAGGATATCTGGACATCGCATACCAGCTCCTGCTGAATGAGGATTATCCATCCTGGCTCTTCCAGGTTAAACACGGCGCCACCACTATCTGGGAGCGATGGGACGGTTACCACCCGGAGCGCGGTTTCCAGGATCCGCGGATGAACTCCTTTAATCATTATGCCTACGGAGCAATCGGGCAATGGATGTATGAGTACGTAGCGGGTATAATACCCCTCCATCCGGGTTATAAGAAATTCGCTATTCGACCCATGCCGGGAGGAGGGCTTTCACACGCCGAAGGAACCTATGACTCAATCTACGGCAGAATCGTTTCTTCCTGGTTTATTCATGAAGAGACTTTCATACTCAGCGTTACCGTACCGGTGAACACCGAAGCGGAAGTGACAATACCGGGAATCTGCACCGGGGAAGCAGACGCTGTTTTGGAGAACCGCATGCCGGCAGCCGAGAGCGAGGATGTGAAGGATATCAAATTGATCGACGGGAGAGTCGTTATTACAATCGGTTCGGGATCTTATCAATTTGCGGCGCCGGTTATATCAGACTGAAGCACGGAACCCAGTCCAATACTCTTTACCGAGAGGATGCCGTTCATCATCCCACTCATCACGAAACCTAAAAAGCTCTTTACGCAATTCCGCCGCGGTATCGGCCATGCCTTCGGTGCCGATAAGATTCGCAAGCTCCGCGGGATCTTTTCTCAGATCGAAGAGCAATGACGTTCTATTCCCGTTATGCACGAACTCCATGAGCTTATAGCGGTCGTCTTTCACAGCCCGGATCTTGTCGGTATACGCAAAATAGAGAGTCTCTCGAGTCCTCTCATCCTTGTTATCCAGAATCGGTTTGAAGCTGATACCCTCAACCGATTCGGGTGCGCCAATCCCAATAAGATCACAGAGGGTCGGGTAAATATCTAGCAGGTAAATGTATGCGTCTCTCTTTTCGCCGACGGGAACACCAGGTCCGGAAATAATAAAGGGAACGCGGACGCTGTGCTCGTAGGTGCTTTGCTTTCCAAACAGCCCGTGCTGGCCCAGAGCAAGCCCGTTGTCACCGGCGAACAGGATAAGCGTGTTTTCCAGCACACCTTTTCGTTCGAGCGCTTCAATGACTAAACCCATCTGGTGATCCAGATGACTAATCATTCCGTAATAATCCGCCAGATGCCGGCGAACCACATCGGGGGTCCGCGGGTAGGGAGCGAGAAGTTCGTCGCGGCAGTCAGTGTTTCCATATTCCACAGGGTGCAAGGCCATGAAGTTTTCAGGGAGGGGCAGTTCTGATGGATTGTACATGTCTCGGAATTCTTTTGGCATCGATCTCGGATCATGGGGTGCCATTAATGATGTGTAAGTAAAAAAGGGCGTGCTGTTTTCATACTGATCGATGAAATCCGCGGTCGCTTCGCAAAAGAGTTCGGAGGAGTGTTTACCCGCAACAACATGGTCGGAAATAAA
>JABGPX010000681.1 GCA_018644745.1 Spirochaetales bacterium | reverse complement strand
GTTCTTTGCGCTCCGCCTTACGCTGAAATGAATGCTGTAGAAGGTATGCTCGAACCGGTAGTGGGTTTCTTCACCCTTCAAAAAATGCGGTTAGGAACCGGAAGCAGTTTGAATTGGGAAAGTGAACTAACCGTGGAGCGAATTATTGGGCTCCCGGGAGATACTGTGGTAATCGAAGATTTTATTGCTTATGTCAAACCCGCGAGGGGTAATGAGTTTTTTAATGAACGCGCTATAAGCGATTTTACCTATTCGATAACCCTGACGCCTCCTCCGGATGCGTGGAAACCGGAGTTTGCTCTCTCTGGTTTCATGGAGGAAATTTTACTAAGCAAAAATGAATATTTCGTTCTTGGCGACAATAGAACAGGATCTAGCGATTCCCGGCATTATGGACCGCTTAGCGGTGAAAATATAAAACAAAAAGTGCTCTTTCGATACTGGCCTCTGAGGAAGGCTGGTGCTCCCTGAACTTTCACCAATAGAACAGGTCTCCCTGTATTTTCATATTCCTTTCTGCACCGAAAAATGCCGCTATTGTGACTTTTACTCCGAGGCGGGAATCGGCGAGAAGCTCATTGATTCTGTAATTGACGAGATTTTACTTCAGGCCGTATGGTTTATTGAAAAAATGCGCTACCCGAGGGTTCGTACAGTGTATATCGGCGGCGGCACGCCCAATTCAATTGCAGAGGCCAGCACAATAAAACTTCTCGAAGGTATCCGGGAAATTCTCAAACAAACCGGCTCAACTCCGGATGAATGGTCAGTTGAGGTGAATCCAGAAGCGATTACTAGCGGATTGCTGGAAACCTATGCTGCTTTTGGGGTCGATCGGCTGAGCGTGGGCTTACAAACTTTTTCAAAGAGGCTATATAAGGTTCTAGGGAGGGTTGGTTCGCCGGAAGACAATATGCGAGCGCTTGAACTTATATCTCAATCCTGGAAAGGTTATATTAGTGCCGATATTATCACATGCATTCCCGGGCAGACTGCCGCCGAGGCACGTGAAGATATATTGCAGACCCTGAAGTTTAAACCTGATCATATATCTCTCTATACGCTTATTGTGGAGCCTAACACGCCTTTTGCGGCTGATGTTGAGTTAGGCATTCACCGGCCGATGAGTGTAGAAACCGCGGAGAAAATGTGGCTTGATCAGGCATGTTTTCTTGTTTCAGAAGATTATGCTCATTATGAGATATCGAATTTCTGTACGAATAACAAAAAATGCCTGCATAATTTAACATACTGGAATCTCGAACCCTATGCCGGCTGCGGGCCGGGAAGTGTCTCCACTCTTTTTTCGGGAAGCGGGCCTGTTCGACTCACTAATCCTTCTAATATCCAGGATTATCAATTCGGCCAAGCGGGACTATGGGAATTGGCGAGCGAAACTCTCGAAGGACCGGAGTTTCTTTTTGAGCATCTCATGATGGGGCTTCGGCTTGACTCTGGGATCGATCTTCAGAAGATCCACAGTATTTTCGGGATAGATCTTCCGGCGCTGCTTGATGAAGCGATCCGGCCTTGGATCGCCAAAGGCTATCTAATTCTAACTTCTGAACGGATGGTTTTGTCATCTGACGGCCGACTTTTACTCAACACATTTCTGGGCGATATAATGAGTTCTGTCCTGAACTCCCCAGTCAGCAAGATTATCTGGCCAAACTGAGAGCCTCGTGAACCTCCCTAGTGAGGAATTGTTCATATCGAGAATTGCTCGATACCCTGTGCTAATTTTCGCCACTCTGATACAATACTGCAAAATCGATTTCAGGAGCGAAGCATGTCCGGGCATAGTAAATGGGCGAGTATAAAGCACAAGAAAGGGGCAAATGACGCAAAACGCGGAAAGCTCTTCACGAAAGTAATCATGGAAATTACCGTAGCGGCCCGAATGGGCGGCGGCGACGAAGCCGCCAATCCCAGGCTAAGGGCAGCGTTGTTGAGAGCAAAATCTGCCAATATGCCGAAAGACAATGTCGATCGGGCTATCAAAAAAGGTACCGGCGATCTCGATGGCGTCAATTATGAAGAATTAACCTATGAAGCATATGGACCAAAGGGCGTGGCGATTCTCATTAATTGCCTCACCGATAATAGAAATAGAACCGCCGCGGATGTAAGAAGCATTCTTACCAAAGGCGGCGGAAACATGGGTGAAGCCGGTTGTGTTTCCTATTTGTTTCAACGAAAAGGGGTAATCGCCATCGATTCAAGCGTTTACACCGAAGATCAGGTGTTTGAAGTGGC
This sequence comes from Spirochaetales bacterium, assembly GCA_018644745.1. The sequence continues at coordinate 1,010 of JABGPX010000681.1, read as the reverse complement.
GCTGGAAGCCGGGGCAGAGGATGTAACCTCCGGAGACGGCCAGATCGAGGTGGTAACGGAACCCGAAACTTTTGAGGCCGTTATCCAGAGTTTGGAAAGCGCTGGAATAGAACACACTTTCGCCGAGGTATCGCAGGTCCCGGATGCTACTATAGCTCTCGACCAGGATGGTACGAGGAAAGCTCTGAGACTTATCGATAGACTTGATGACTCTGATGACGTTCAATCGGTTTTCTCAAATATTGATATTCCCGACGACTTTGAACTTGAGGATGAATGATCACATTCCTGGGTGTTGATCCGGGTCTTGCCAAAACCGGCTATGGTGTTATTGGAATTAAGGGCGGCAAAATGCTGCACCTTACTCATGGAACGATATCCACGGATTCCTCTATTGCCGCCGGTTTACGTCTGAGCAAAATACACACCGAAATTCGCCGAATAATAAAAACTTACAAACCCAAAGTCGGCGGAATTGAAAGTCTCTATTTTGCTAAGAATATCACCAGCGCTATGCCTGTCGCGCAGGCCCGCGGGGTCGTTCTATTGGCATTTGCACAGGAAGGCACCGATGCAAAAGAGTTTCCTCCTCAGGAAATTAAGCAGGCGATTACCGGCAATGGCCGGGCTACAAAAGCGCAGGTTCAGGAGCTTGTTCGGTTTCTTTTGGCTCTTGATGAAATACCCCGGCCGGATCATTCCGCGGATGCGCTTGCCGCGGCTATCTGCTGTTTTCATGCGGTAACCGCGGAAGAAAATGTAACAAGAGCTTAATGGGAAAAGGACGCGGATATGCTTAATAGCTTAAAAGGTGCGATTTCGTACAAAAGCTCATCTGAAGTGTTCATTGAAAACGGGGGAGTTGAATGGAGTCTGAGCATCTCTGAACGATCCGCTCGAGAACTCCCGCCGGTCGGGAAGCCGGTAAGAATCTATACCTATCTGCATCATAGAGAAGACCAACTGACCCTTTACGGCTTCGCGGAAATTGAAGAGCGCTATCTCTTCCA
>JABGPX010000589.1 GCA_018644745.1 Spirochaetales bacterium | reverse complement strand
CGTGATTCCGCTGGTTCTTGGTTTCGGCTGCGATACCATGGCCACAATTGTAACCAGGACACAGGAGACCCGGCGGGAGCGGTTGTTGACGACGATTCTATTAGCGTTGGCAATACCCTGTTCGGCCCAGCTTGGTGTGGTTATGGGGATACTATCATCAAGCCCCTTAGCCCTGTTGATTTGGGCCGGGTCGCTTATGGCGGTATTTCTGCTTGTTGGATACGCGGGAGCCAAGATTCTGCCGGGGAAAGCACCTGGATTTTATATGGAGCTGCCTCCGCTGAGGATGCCTATCATCAAGAATGTTCTGCTGAAGACCCTGGCGAGGCTTCGATGGTATTTAATGGAAGTAATACCAATATTCCTTTTAACCAGTATAGCTCTTTGGCTGGGTGATCTGACCGGAGTGTTTGATCTGATAATTGTGTATGTGATGAAACCGCTGGTTACTTTCATCGGCCTGCCTGATGAAACATCTGTGGCATTTTTCTTCGGGTTTTTTCGACGGGATTTCGGTGCGGCCGGTCTGTACGAACTGCATAGTTCCGGTATATTGGCCGGGATCCCGCTCGTTGTTGCCGCCGTAACCCTTACCCTTTTCCTGCCGTGTATTGCCCAATTCTCGATTATGCTTAGAGAAAGAGGATGGAAAGCGACCCTCGCGGTTTCCGCATTTATCCTGCCATTTGCGTTTGGTTTCGGATATTTGCTGAATTTTGTCCTGACAACTCTCAAGGTGCCAGTATGACCTGCGGCTTGTGCGGATTTCGCTTCAGAATTGAAGACAGTGCCCCGTCCTGCAGCAAATGCGCGCTTGGAAAAGTATTTCAAAATTGCGGATTTGCCAGATGTCCGAACTGCGGCTTTGAGATGCAGAGAGAAAAAGCATCGGGACGGAAACGCATCTCAAAGCGAAAATCCCCGGGTATAAAAAAAGGGACAGCGAGTTTATGAAATATAACGAAGACGAAGAGGAACTGCTGGAAGCATTGTACATCTTCCAAATTGAGGAAGGGCCGTCGGGGGCTCCCGTGTCGACGCTTCCCGCTCACGCAGTCTCCAGGCTTATTATGAATGGAGTTGTGTTGCAGCACGATGACGGTCTTACCCTTACGTCCATCGGACTTGATTCGGCCCGGCTTGTGGTGCGGCGGCATAGACTCGCGGAGCGTCTAATATCCGACATCCTCCGTGCCGGCGACCAACGAATGCATGAACACGCCTGCAAGTTTGAACATATTATAGATCAGGAACTCGAAGCTAGTATCTGCACCTTGCTGGGGCATCCGACGGTGTGTCCGCATGGGAAACCGATACCGGCGGGAGCCTGCTGCAAAGCTGAGGCGACCGAATTGTCACCGGTTATAACCGCTCTTTCCAAAATGAGTAACGGCCAGCACGGCGAGGTGGTCTATCTGCATAGCAACGACAAAGATATAATTAACAAGCTGATGGCTCTTGGCGTCGTGCCCGGGAGCCGAGTTGAACTTATAAAACATAACCCGAGTTACGCATTTCAAGCCGGCGAGAGCCAATTCGCGGTTGATCGCGGTATCGCCGAAAGTATCTTCGTACGGATAGATGACCTGCCTCTTCTCGATCCTGGCCTTGATCGGGGATCGAAAGGCTTTAGAAAATCAAGATTTAGGCGTAAAGCAGGGGACCGAAATGGCCAAAGTTCTTAATTGCTGGGAGTTTAAACAATGCGGCCGGGAGCCCGGCGGCTTTGATGCTGATCGGCTTGGTGTCTGCCCGGCGGCAACCGACACCTCATCAGATGGAGTAAATAGAGGTAGAAACGCCGGGCGGAGATGCTGGGTAATATCCGGAACCTTTTGCGACGGCGCGGCTCAGGGTATCTTTGCCCGGAAACTAAATAACTGTGTTATGTGTGATTTTTATCAAATTGTAATGAACGAGGAATTAGGAAAAGGTGAAAGATGAAAGGCGGAATAAATACCAAAAAAAGTGACCTTGATAATGTATTCACTCAGGTTACGCAATCGGCTCTCGCGGAAAGACTTGAATTGGATTTCGCGGCGGTACCCGTCCAATCAGACTTGGAGTCGATGAAAGCATCGGTGAGTGGTGCCGAGGTAATTATATCTACCTGGGGTGCGCTTCCCTATACGCCGGATATTCTTGATGTCTGTCCAGAACTGAAATTAGTCTTGTATGGAGCAGGCTCCTTTAAGAGTTATGTTACTCCGGAACTCGTTTTCGCCGGCGTTACCGTGTGTTCCGCCGTTCATCTCAATGCGCAGCCGGTGGCGGAGTTCACCCTCGGAATCATTCTTACCTCGTTAAAAAACGTTATCGAACACTCGAGGAAGATCCATGAAACCGGCCGGAATGGCTGGGAGAAGCCTTCGCCCTATAATGGAGGCTACTATCGCACCCGTGTTGGGCTTCTTGGATTCGGAGAAATATCGCGGATACTGCTGAAATTGCTTGGAAACTTCGAGTTTGAGGTGTTTATCGCTGATGATTTCATGAGTGCCGAAGACGCGGCGGCCTTTGGGGCGAAAAAGGCCGCGGTTGAAGAGATCATGGCCGACTGTGATGTAGTATCGATTCATCATGCTGACGTAGAAAAGAACTGGAATATAATAAATAAGAGAACTTTGGCCATGATGAAGCCGGGGGCAAGGATCATCAATACCTCCCGCGGCCGGATGATCAATGAACCGGACCTGGTAGAAAAGCTTCGGGAAGGAACGATATCTGCGTATCTCGATGTCACCCATCCTGAGCCGCCGAAAGACGGCCACCCGTTTTATGAACTGGATAACTGTATCCTGACCCCGCACGTCGCAGGGTCACTCGGTACCGAGGTTCATCGAATGGGTGATTACTGTCTGCGTGAACTGGATAATTGGATCGCGGGAAAACCTCTTGAAAACCAGATCGATATTACCGCGCTGGAGAATCGAGCATGAGCAGCAAAGTAGGGGTCTGCGCTGTAGCATTCAAGGACAAGACGCCAGCCGAAATCATAACTCTTGCCGCGGAAGCCGGGGCAGACGGTATCGAGATTTGGGGGCAGCCTCCTCATATCAATTATCCGGTCAATACTGCAGAGTGCGAGAGAATCCGCGGTTTCGGGGAATCCAAGGGTATTGAAATAATCGCGTTGGGATCCTACTACCGTCCCGGAACTGATAACAGCATCCCCGGTGCGGTGCTGACACCGCAAAATCAGATTGAACTCGCCGCCTCGCTGGGAACCGATTTAATCCGGATATGGGCGGGAAGAGATAACTTCGAAGATGTG
>JABGPX010000887.1 GCA_018644745.1 Spirochaetales bacterium | reverse complement strand
CAGTAGAATTCTCAGGCTGGTATTCAGAGGAAAAAATCTGGAAAAAGTTGTAAAAGCAGCCGCATCTGCCGCGGACCGGCTCGGGAAAGCTCTTCCTTCTTCAGCGGAAATTCTTGGCCCGGCGGAGTGCCCTCTGTCAACTATTTCGGGCAACTCTCGCCATCAGCTTATCATCAGAACAAAGGATTTCTCATCTGCGCATACCGCGCTCAGCGGATTTCTTCGGTCGAATAAGCCTGCTTCAGGAATCTATATAGAGGTGGATATCGATCCGGTGAGCCTGCTCTAATCAGGGTTTCTCATTTTGATCTATTGATACGATTTCCTAGCGGCTCTACTTGTGTTTGACCCTCTTTTCCGAATTTGATACCTTTCACGCGAGGTTACGTTGAATGCTGGAAATAATAACCCTTGGTGATGAAGTCTTGAGAAAACAGGCAGCCGTTATCCCCGAGGTTGATCGGAAAATTGCCGACTTAGCTGCGGCCATGATAGAAAGTATGCATGTTGGAAAAGGTATAGGTCTTGCGGGTCCTCAGGTCGGTGAACTCAAACGGCTTTTTGTGGTTCATGTGGAAGCCGACACACCTAGAGTGTTTATTAATCCTCAAATTATTCAGACTTCAAATGAACTGAATACCATCGAGGAGGGCTGCCTAAGTATCCCGGGTATGTATTCGGATGTCGACAGGCCGATGGCTATAACAATACAGGCATGGAATGAAAGAGGGCGGCCGTTTACTCTCGATGCCGAAGGAATTCTTGCGAGGGTAATTCAGCACGAGTTTGACCATCTTAACGGTGTGCTGTTTCTTGATCATATCGACGAAAAGAAAAGAAACAGGATAATAAGCCAATACGGGAGAAGAAGCAGCAAGCTGGTGAAAAATCCGTAGGGCGACTCGTAGTTGGTATTTCTGAATCCACCCTGTATAATCCTCTCTCGTAATGAGAATACTTTTTGCCGGTTCACCCGAGATTGCGCTGCCGTCTCTCGATCGAATATCCAAGCGGTTTGAAATTTGCGCGGTTCTTACGGCTCCTGACAGGCAGGCGGGGAGGGGCCGAAAACTCTCAGCCTCTCCGGTGAAAGGAAAAGCGCTGGAGCTGAATATTCCGGTTTTACAGCCCCATAAACTCAATGCTCAAGCGAGAGAGCTCATATCCGGGTATAAGCCGGATATTCTGGCGGTCGTCGCTTTCAGCAAAATATTCGGGCCGAAGTTTCTTGCTCTTTTTCCCTCCGGTGCGATCAATCTCCATCCTTCGCTGCTTCCAAAACATCGCGGCCCTGCTCCTATTCCATCCGCGATCCTGAGCGGCGATTACGAAACCGGTGTTACAATTCAATATGTTGGGCTGAAAATGGACGCCGGCGCGGTGCTGCATCAGGAGAAGATATTGATTGGCAAAGAGGAGAATGCCGCTGAGCTTGCCGCACGCCTAGCGGATCTTGGAGCGGATATGATTGTAGAAACGATTTTGGAAATCGAAAACGGCACCGCTGTGCCGGAAGAGCAGAATCATTCCTTGGCAACTTATTGTTCGCTTTTGAGCCGAGAAGATGGACGAATACATTGGACATCGACGGCTGTCGAAATCGACCGGCTTATCCGAGCATATAACCCGTGGCCAGCAGGTTTTACCATGTATAAAGATCTGCGGCTGTCTCTCTACAAAACACACGTGTATTCGGGCAGCCTGGATCAGCGCTTGGGCAGCCCCGGAACCGTGCTCGGAGTAGACAAAGCGGAAGGAATTCTGGTACAAACAAAACAAGGAATCCTTGCAGTAGAAGAGCTCCAGCTTCAGTCGCGAAAGCGCGTCGGGTGGAAAGCGTTTCTAAACGGCACTCCCGATTTTGCAGGTTCCGTACTTGGAGGAGACTGATGGGCGGCAAATTTGCCTGGTTCTCGAAGCTCCTGCCCGGCAGCAACGACGACCCCGGACGACGTTATTTTAAGCTCACAATATATCTCGGTATCGGCATCATTGTAGTAATGATTGTCTCGAGCCTTATCGCTTTTTTCCTCACTATAGAAGGCGAGGAGCAGACTCTTGTTCCCGAAGTTCGCGGAATGGAGCTTGCGGATGCGATGATGGAGCTTCAGGATAAAGGGCTTACTGCGGAAGTTCAGCTCCGGGTTTCTCGAGATCCTTCAGACAAAGGCACCGTGCTCGCGCAGGACCCGGATCCGGGCGCCCTGGTAAAGGTGGGCAGAAAGATCGATCTTCGGGTGAGTAAAGGCCCTGTTATCGATGTTGTTGAGAATTTTGTCGGAATGAACCTTTCCGAAGTTGAACTCCAGCTTCAAAGCCTTTCCACCATCTATGGTGAGATTCTTCGTATAAAGAAACCGGTAATGGAGGTCTACAGCGACTCCTCCGCCGGTACAATCCTGGAACAAAAACCTCCCCGCGGTACTAAAATTAACGATCTCACCGATCTTGAATTAGTAGTAAGCAAGGGCCCTCAAGGCTCTCTTGTAACCGTCGAGGATTATATCGGGATTCCTTTTTATGAAGCCCTGGCAATCTTCGCCAGGACAAACGCTCCTTTTGTGTTTCTCCACCGGTCGGCCACTGTCGAAGAAGAGCCGGGCACTATCGTGTCACAATCACCTTCAGCGGGTACGGATGTTGAGCCCGGCACGCTCATGCAATTTTACATCGCCACACCTGAAAACATTCCGGAAAATATGGTATTTGATATACTTGAACGCAAGCTTCCGGACTACGCCGTGCCGATTAACCTTTCTATAGAAGTAATCAATCCGGCTGGCGACCGTCGTCTTCTCGCAAGTATGAAACATCCCGGAGGGCTTATTTCTATTCCATATCTCGAAGAAGCAAACTCCCAGATTGTGGTTACCTCTTCTCTTCAGGAGATGATCAAATACACCATCAGGATGCCTGTTGAGAGCGCGCAGTAATTCTACCAACAGAGTTGGCTTTCTAATTCTCGGGTAAGCCTTAGATTGACTGGCCGGCAAGGCTCTGATATATTTTTTGTATCCGCGAGCGTCGTATAGTGGTAATACCCGAGCTTCCCAAGCTCGTGCTGAGGGTTCGATTCCCTTCGCTCGCTTAAAATAAAGGCGCAGTTCCCGAAGGCGCTTCCCTTCGCTTGCCAAAATAAAAGCTGCTGAGCCCGCCGGGTTCCGTGGCTTTTTTATTCTGCCTACTCGTTCGACGACGCCGGAGAGCTTTGTTGCTGCCTTGAAGTATTACGATGGCTTTCCTTGTCATTGGTTTTCGAAAAACCTATAGTAAGGAGTGC
>JABGPX010000782.1 GCA_018644745.1 Spirochaetales bacterium | reverse complement strand
TTCCTCGGTACCAGGGTCCGTTTCCTCGGTACCAGGGTCCGTTTCCTCGGTACCGGAGCCCGTTTCCTCGGTAGCAGGGCTCGTTTCTTCATCAAGAATGCTTGCGACTTCGGCAAGAAGGCTTTCTTCATCCGTAAAGGCTACCATGTCGGGCAGTGCACAGCCGGCAAACGCGGCGGCAACGGCAAGAACAATAATTATTTTTTTACTTAATGAGAACATGCTCAGACCCCTCTTGAAGATACGGTAATCCGGAAATACTATGTGGCACTATTATCGTGCCAACCTGACCTTGCCGTGGCGAAGCATGAAATGCCTGAGAACCCGCCCGCGCTTTCTATCGAACTCTATACCGAATCCGGTGGGTTTATCGTAATCGTTATGCAGGTTTTTCCACACAACCCTGCCGGGTATAGTCTTTTTGTGTCCTGGAATGCGGAACTGCACACGCCCGGGCTGCCCGGTAACAACATGAGCGTTGTGAGTCGCTATATAACATCCGCTCTTGGATAGATCGTGAACCACTCCGGTCTGCATCCATCCACCGCTCTGCCATGACGCAGGGAGAGCTACTACATAGCGATAGTTGTAGCGATTGGCGATAAGCCGTTTTAGCTGCCGACGATCTTCCCTTGAAAGACCGAGAAACTCAATTCCAAACCCACCGCCGGATACCCATACCACCCGGGCGTCGCACCTGAGCTCAAATCCGTGTGCTCCCTCTATTTGAAACAATCCGGAATCCGGAGCCCAATCTCCTCCGAGCTTCCCGGCAACATAACAACCACCCGGAGACAGATTTGAGATAGAAAATTCTCTGTCGTTGAAATGCACGGTGTGTTGAATTGGTACTCGTTTTGGTCTGACAATCGTTTTTATCGTCTTCATAATTACAACAAACGTTTTTCCCTGATTTTAGTATTACACAATTAATTCAAATTGGCAAATTTAGATTTTTATCAATTAATATGATATAATTGGTACCTTATAATGAAGAACCTCGAAGCAGAGCTTCGAGGTATTTGTCCTTTACAGGAATCAAGTGCGATTTCTAAACCCGCTTTATGAGCATGCCGAAAAGTATGTATAAGCGTTTTGGAAAGAGGTGATGCATGGGTCTTAAAAAAAACAGTATAGATGAACTTAGGGATTTCCTATTTGAGTGTGTAAAAAAAGAAGGCACGGTACTCGGCAAAAGACGATTCTCTCTTGAACTCGGAATGCTTGAAAACGCCCTCTTTGATGAAATTGATAAAGATTATTCTTCTTTTTTCCCGATGGTCGCCCCGGGAAACTACGGAAACAGAGACCTCCGCGAGATCGAAGAGCTGCCCGTAGTTGATGAAGACGGGAAGATAGTGAGAAAGCTCAATGCGGTTTCGTGAGATTGCCTAGTTACACAGTCTAGGCTTTCACTATATTTGCCGCAGGCTCGCGATAGCGGCCCCTGGTATCGATAACAAGCGGTGCACACCTGCCGATCAGATCATAATCGAAAACGTCGTGATCCGTGGCTATGACCACACAGTCTAGCGACCTGAGCAGCGGCTCATCAAGAACGACAGAATCCAAAGAAATCGAATGATGTCTCATTGTCGGAATTTTCTCTATATGAGGATCAGAATAACAGACGTCGGCTCCGAGTTCCATGAGCAGTTCGATGATCTCTACCGAAGGGGACTCTCTCACGTCGCCTACATTCTTTTTATATGCCAACCCGCAGATGAGAATTTTGGCATTCTTTACCGACGTGTCGGCGGCATTCAGAGCCTTTACGCACTTATCGACAACCCATGCAGGCATGTTAGAATTTACCTCCCCCGCAAGTTCTATAAACCGGGTGTGCACCCCGTACTCCCTTGCTTTCCATGTCAGATAGAAGGGATCGATGGGAATACAATGTCCGCCAAGTCCCGGGCCGGGATAAAAAGGCATAAAACCGAAGGGCTTTGTCGCCGCCGCATCGATAACCTCCCATACATCAATGCCCATCTTATCCGCAACTAACTTCAACTCATTTACCAGGCCGATATTAACCGCGCGAAAAATATTCTCGAGAAGTTTTGTCATCTCAGCAGCCTTGAGGGTGGAGACGGGTACCACCTTCGATACCACCTGCCCGTAAAGGGCAACCGCCAGCTCTCTGCATTTCTCGGTCATACCGCCGACGACTTTCGGAATAGTACTCGTGCCGTAATTAATATTTCCCGGATCCTCTCTCTCCGGACTGTATACGACGAAGAAATCCTCACCGACAATAAATCCTCGCTCTGCCACTCGGCTTACGATCTCTTCTTCCGTGGTTCCCGGATAGGTCGTGCTCTCGAGGCTGAGCAGCTGCCCCTGCCGCAGATGAGGAAGAAGCGTTTCGACGGTATTCACGATGTAGGAAAGATCCGGATCGTTATGCTGCCCGAGAGGTGTCGGTACACACAAAATAATCGCATCAGCGGTTTGAAGCATCGTTACATCTGCGGTGGGAACAAAGCTCTCATCCGCCAGACCTTCAACCAGGGTATCAATAGAGATGTGAGGCAGATATTTCTTTCCCTGCCGCAGCTGCTCAATTTTGGTCCCATCGATATCAAAACCTACCACTTTAAATCCGCCGTTACGAAAGCTGCTCGCAAGCGGCAGACCGACATAACCCAAACCGACAATCGCGACTATAGCCTGCTTTTTTTCGATTTTGCTTTTTAGCTGCTGGTACATTAATAAACCTTCCTTTGGTGCTTGAGGAGCGTGACGTATTTAGCAAGTAGCCTGATTGGCCGAATGATGTTACGAATCAATATGACGAAAAGGCCCTCACCCGGTATCAGCCTTTCCTCTTTATCTGTCGGGAAAAATATTCCCTTCAGAATATGAGGTAAAAACCTCAATCTATCATTGCATCTTTCACGAAGTAAGAGAGATATTCTGTTAAAAGCAAATGCGTGGGGAGGATTCTCCCGCTCAGAAAACATCATAGAACGCATTTTTTCAGAAAGCCCAGCTGCGGGTGATGGATCTTCGAGCAATTGCGAAAACCCCGCAGGCAGATCGATACCCAACAAGCTTTTAGCCAATTCGGCACCTGTGCTCATTGCATTCAGCAGGCCCAGGCGTCGACCTTTTTCAATGATAGCCTGCCAATCTTGAGATATGTCTTTCTCAAATAGTATTGCCAGATCGGTGATCATTCTCAGCCGATGCCAATGATGCTTCACACCGTTGTGTACACACAAAATCAGGAAACGATTGGATGGATCCAGCATATGTACCGATCGTCCAAGAAAACTCATGGTCTCAGTGTTATTGATAACATCTTCGGGATCTATCTCAAACCGAATATATTTTCGTACAAATCCCCAATGAAGCTCAACATGGGTGCCGGGCTTATCGAAGTTGTACTCGCAGTTGAGCCTCAAATTCCGCCGCTCCTGCATTCGGTTCCAAGAATCCTCGGGAACATATCCCCTCTTAAGCATTATCTCTTTAGCAGGCAAAATGTCTTTTCTACTCATCAAAATATCAAGATCCCAAAAAGTCCTGTGTGCAATACTGCCGTAATACCTGTCCGCAAAAACAGGTCCTTTGTAGGGAACCGCCGTTATCCCGGCATCGTCAAAATCATCAAGCAGAGAAAAGAGAACCGATGACAAAAGCATACTGCGTTTAAGTTCGTCGTCAAATGCATCGGCGAGAAGATCCACACCTTCGTCAGAAATGGAGTCGGCGAAGGACCCGCGTATTTTGTTATACACCGCGGGTAAAACCCCGTGCCATTGTGATTCGAGCAGGACGGCATTCCAATCAATATGTGCATCGAGGAGTTCTGCTATTTTGCTATTTGCGCTCTCGGCATGGCGGGAGGCCGCGCACGACAGCACCAATTTCTGCTCATTTGTAAGCCGCATCGTAAAATTCAACATAACTCGCTTGGATCCATCTTATATTGCACCTTGGATCTTACACAGACGTTTATATAGCCCATTTTCCTTTAACAGCTCTACGTGGCTCCCGAATTCTACAATTTCGCCGTCGTGCATAACATAGATTCGATCAGCCTTACTGACTGTTGACATCCGGTGACTCACTAACAGCACCAGCCGATTTTTTCGGGTGTCTCGAAGATTGTTTAATAGCTTTGCTTCGGACGCTGCGTCCAGCGCGGTAGTTGGTTCATCCAGGATAAGGATCTGCTTATTTGCATAGTAAAGACGGGCAAGGGCTATCTTTTTCCACTGCCCGGTACTGATTTCTGAGCCGTCGTCAAACCATGTTCCGAGAACCGAGTCTGTATCACGCGGCAGAGCTTTTGCGAAATCCGCGACGCCCGACCGGTCCGCGGCTTCGGCGACACGGTCGTTATCAATTGGCGCTTCCACGTCACCATACCAGATATTTTCCTTTGCACTTACATAATAACTGGAGGGGTCCTGATAAAGCACGCTCATTCGCGATCGTAGATCTTCCAACGCCAGATCCCGGATGTCTATGCCGTCTAACTCCAATCGTCCCGCTGTTGGATCATGGAGCCTTGAAATGAGCCTTACCAGCGTTGACTTTCCGGCGCCATTCTCTCCTGTTATCGCCACAATCTCTCCAGGAATTACTTCTAGTGAAACACCGCGAAGCGCGGCGCGTTTGGCATGAGGATATTTAAAATATATATCCTTAAACGAAAAACTTTGTGTAACAGGGCCTTCTTTAAGAACCGGGTTGGACGGACTCTTTACCCGGGGTGCCAGTTCCATGAACTCTGTATAGTATGAGAGGAAGAGATTGTTTTCATACAGGTCGCCGATGCTTGCCATCATCCCGTTGATTGCTGCCTGGCCTCGTTGGAAGGCCTGATACAGCATAATAACATCGCCGACCGTCTGGCCTTTATTGATTACCCGCACAACTACGTAGCCGATAAGGATGAATAATATTGCCGCTTGACTTACCTGCGCAACCAGCTCAATGCTCATTCTCGATCGTTCAATTTTCAATCGTCCATCCCGGAATTCCTTTCGAAATTTGCTGGAATTCCCCCTAAAGAGATCTCCCAATTGGAAGGATCGCACTTCCTTTGCAAACCAGGAGCCGGTAATAATGAAATTCAAGTACTCAATTTTCCGTTCGATCGTGGTTTGCGATTTGTGCCAATGAAAAAAGCGTCGAGCATACTTCAGCCTTATAGCCACTACGGGCAAAGCCGTGATAAGAAGGAGGAGAACAAACACCCAATGGAAAGTGAAAACCAGCAGCGCTCCGATACCCGCAAGACTTATTGCGTTCCTGCAGAATGAAAATACATCGGAGAGGATGCGGCCGGGGCGGTACGGTGCCTCTTCTTGTGCGCGATGGAGGGTATCGTGGTATTTTGGATCTTCATAATACGACAGGTCCAATCTAATCGATTTCTTATGGATGGTACTCTGAACGTAGTTGACAACTCGCAGTGTCTGAGCGGTTTCCATATAACCTGCAAGTGTCTGAACAATCGCGGCTAAAATTGCTACGGCACCAGCCACAGCCACAAGCCATATGATTTGATTAACCGCGGCCGAAGGCGGATCCGCGGCAACAAGTTCAACGGCTGAATCAACTATTCGCTTAATAAGGTAAAGCGATATAGTCGGAACTATACCGCTCAGCAGCAGAAGAGCAAAAGAAACTATAGTGCGCTTTGGGTCACTTTTCCAGATAATATTGAATGCGTAATCTATGCGCAAAGCACCTCGTATTCGGGCACGGATAGATTCACTCATGTAACGTTAAGATCCTTGAGAACGGCATCCATCAACTCAGGAAGGTGTTCATATCCTGTAGGTTTAAAAATGCGGCGAACTGGTATTTCCTCAGCCAGCTTGCTCAACACTCCCAATCTCGAATATTGAAGACCTGAAACCTCAATCATTTCCGGGATAAAGGCGCTGCGAATGAGAGTAATTACACTTTCTCCTGATGATACCGGCTGTATTGTCGGACAGGATGAGCCGGCGGGTAAAATATCATCGAGAAGATACAGTACCCGTATCGGCATTTTATCATTCGTGAACTTTACACACTCCCCATTCCCCGCGGGTATGCGTAGTTTTCTGTAACCCGGATGTACTATACGAAAATCCTGAACCGAGCCGAAGAAGTGTATCGCTTCTTCCGGCCACAGGCGTGCTTGAGGGTACCCGGAATAACCGATTGCTGCACCGTTGTGAATTCGCAACGGCAGAATGTCATCGGTTAGCATAGAATATCCGGAAGTTAGAAACTGCATCGCCGTTGTGCTTTTACCAGGTGAATTACCCCTGCAGAAACATACAGCACCGCCGTCAATAACTACCGCCGAGGCATGCAGAGCGACAACACCGGTAAGCTCGAGCCAAAAAGCCATTACGATGCCTAGAAGGCATAGCTCAAGCACCTCGGGAGGACAATCGGGATCCGAGTGGTACTCGATAGAATCCCGCCGCACAAAAAAATCCGCGGTACCGATAAATCGAAACCTGTATGTTTCTCCCTTCCTATACAGGTACACGCCGCTCCCGTCACTTTTCAATCCGATAGTTTGCGGATATGCCAACTCCCAATCGGACATTACGGGCAAGAGCGGAGACCGCCGCCCCGCTGTCGCCGTTATACTCAACTCCACAGGTCCGGATGCAGGCTCTAGACGAATCGTAAATAGAAAATCACTTTCTATGCAATGCCCATAGAGATAAAATTTCGAAAGGTTTCCTCGATCAGGCATTTAACAGTATTCCCTGACCAGATAACTCCCCCAAAAAAGAAGCAAGATCCGAACGAACCTCCGCCCTATCTGCATCGTAATATTTTGCCACCGCCGCGGCCGCGGGCTCGATACTTCCATGCTCAACCAGCGCCCGAAACATCATACACGCCGAGTTCTCGAGCCGATACATCACGCCGGCGGTTTCATCGCGGCCGCAATCGGCGACCAGAATTAAATCCGACTGCATATCGGCAAACACTACATTTTCTGCGCAGCAAATTGGCCCGGGCCCTTCAATCTGCGCCTGGAATGCGTTCTCATCGACCGGTCTGCTTTTCAAAGGCCTGTTTTTCATAGACCGCAACTCCGGAATAAAACTCCAACTCAGTCGCTGGCTCATGCCGTGAGCTTCTGGAAACGCCACATCGGGAGCTCCCCAGGGAAATACAATAAAATCGGGTTGCCCGGTCCAGTATATGCCTGTTCCGGCACTTTCCAACCATTCCTGCTTCCAAGTGGAGTAGGAAGAGCCGTACAGCTCGAGTGCGTGGTCTACTAGATCGACACCGCTCAATACTGCTCGGACCCTGGGTTCGTGTTCGCGAATACGCTCCCGTAGATCGGGATGTGAGTACAACGGGCAAAACACCACTTCAGGATCATCAACCTCACCTAAAAACTCTTTAAATCGGTATCCTGACAGGCTGCAATCGTCGACTATGACCAAAGTATTAGATGATTTGCGGGGATTGTTTATCAGAGACTGGGGCAGGTTAAGCAGATATGACAACATGGCAAGCACAAACATTCCACCGCGTGGAATAGCAGTATACGAGAACTGGAGCAGTTCTGCTCTCGAATACTTCTCCAGAAGGTTCGCCGCAAGACAGGCGACGTTTGCTTCTGCCTGATGGTAATCTATATACACTCCGAGCGTATCCGCAAGGTCGATCTGAGTTTCCAGGCGTTCGTAGTGAGTGGCCTCGGCAACATCGGCGTCGCAGAATGCTACTAACAGGGGTTCAGGTACTCGACGAAGTACCAACACTTGTCCGCCCGACTTCTTCCATTGTACGCAGCCGGCAATCTGCCGACCTACCGCCTCAAAAGCTGTTAATTGGGAGTCAGCCCCTGATAATCGCCGAAGGCCCTCGTGATCGACAACACCTCGGTGAATTATGTACGCTGCTGTGTTTGAAATCATAAAGATAAATAAAAAAATCGGGAGATTTAGAGTGAGTATAGGAAGCTGTTTACCGATTAACTAGCGCTCTACCTGCGAGACCAGCTATAGCTGCAAATCTTGCCGCGGGGTCGGCGCTTTCCGCCACGACCCCCAAACCTGCCGCCTTTTGTCAAGTCGGCTACGCTGCCCCATTTAACGAGTTTTGGCGATGAATAGTTTTTTTTATCCTGTGTAACTTCTGCTGAAAGATCTTTTTCCATATTTAACTCCAAAAGGATATACATAACTTAGCACGTTCGCGCTTAAAATACAATAACTTGGCAACAAATCTATTAAGTACAGAATCGCGGCTATTTTAGGCCAGGAAATTTCTGCTGAACTCGTGCTATTCTCGCGGCGTTTATACGATAGCTCCCAGACCTTCATTTTGGTACCGTCCAGGCTGATCATTCCCGAGATACCGCTCATTTGCGATGGGAATTCTCGCCAGACAACCTCGAGACGGATACGAAAGATCGAGCGGCGGCCACGGGCAGTTTCAAATACAAATCCATATCACCAATATCTCCAAGGATTATCCTGCCCCCGATTTCCACCCAGGCATGGGCTTGAAATGCACCAGCAAGAGTGGGAGGCACTCCTATCCTCACGATCGGGTTGAGACCTAATGCGCGAAGAATGAAATAACAGCAGGCCGCTTGATCAAGACAATTCGAGCCGGGAACCAAATGTGACGCGCGGCGTATAGCGGTACCGACATGTTCCGGAAGTCTGCTAGAGCTTTTCGACCGGCACATCGCTATCCCGGAACGAAAAAGCCGGCCCGGCTTTTGACTGCCCAGGATATACCGGGACCAGGTGCAGTAGCGGAAATATCGCACGATAAACTTGAAACAGATAAGTACAGGATATGCCAGCAATATAAACAGGCGCTCTTCCTGTGACATAATGATGAAATTACGTATTCTGGATTTCAGTTATAAGTCCTTGACCGACGAGATCGGTGAGGAAGCTCAAGAGATCCTTTTCGCAGCGCGCCGCGTCGACCTCATAATCAAGTAAAAGCCGTTCAAGTATTGCTCTGACTCCAACGGGTTTCTCAAGCATCTCCCAGATGTTCATGCTTACATCATCCAGGCTGAAATAGATGCCGGTTTTTGCGTTGAGTACAACGACATCATCGCCTGCATCCACAGATACCTGTTCGGATGCTTTTGAAACGATAGTGTCGAGATTAATCACAATTCCCGCCATGAAGCATTTCTCCTATATTTCATTCACAGACCGCAACCACATGAGCCACCGCGTAGGTCTCACAATGAGAAATCGAAACCGAGATATCGGTTATTCCTAATTTTGCCGCGGCTTCATCAGCATATCCAAGGAAGTGAACCACTGGCGCATTCCCGGATTCTGATTCTATAACGATATTCTTCCAGGACAAACCTTCCTTCCAGGCAAGCCCAAGAGCCTTTGCGGCGGCTTCTTTTGCGGCGAAACGCCCAGTGAAATGAATCGCAGGTTTCGCCTTTGACTGGCAATATGTTATCTCCGAGTCTGAGAAACACCTGGCAAGAAATCGGCTCGAGCTGTTCATGAGTTTTTCAATGCGCGCAACTTCAGCAATATCGATACCCGAAAGAATTTTCATTTTTTTGCTTTCTTCAGCACATGCCTTCGCCAATAAAGTAACGATTTTATTTTTTCCAGAAAACTCGACGACAGCCATGCTCGCAAAAGATGGAATCCTCTAAATGCCGGTACACGCAAACCAACCGTACGCATCCCGGCAATTTTTCCCCATATCTCTTGCCGCCTTTTTATCAGCGGCTGCGCCCGGAGGAGATCTTCAATAGTTGATTCTTCGATACTTATATAACCCGCATCAACGGCTTTGCTCATCAATTCACTTCCAAGATTCGTCCGGGGAAGAATTATCGACAGACCATCAGACTCTTCTTTGTACCTGTGCCAAGCATCGCCGCTCGATATGTCGGCAAACTCACCAAGGCCGTCAGGGCAGACGAAACATCTAATTGGTCTCTGCCGATTTAATTTGCTCCAAGATTCTTCATAGCTTAGAAAGGTATCCATTGCGGAATCATCATATCGGGCGTGGAAACCTCCCGGCCAGCCCTCACCACGATAGTTCAGCATACTAATCCCGGAAACCGGAGCATCCAATTCATTGAGAAGAGCCAAAGTGGCCTGAGTGCTCGGTGTTCCTGCGCAAAAGAAGGTTAGAACTACGCCAAGATTTCTATCGAGTTTTGGATTCAATTTCCTGGCTTTTTGAACCGCGGAAACATCGCATGGCTTGCCAATAAAAACACATTTTCCCGCAGCTTCCTCAATAAATTTTAGTCCGCTGCATGGCGAAGATGAATTATATCTCGATCCGGCATTTCGAAGGAGTTCTTCTCTGTTTCGGCTGATCACGGTGCAATTCTGCCAAGGTTTTTCATGATCCATACCGGTATGAAGAACAAATTCCATTCCCTCTTCTTCCAGGCAATAAAGAGCCATTGCAGTTAAAATTCCGCCGGACGAAGCGATATGCCGAATCTCTTTATCAATAGCAAATCCCTCATAAATGCTCTTATACAAGCCGACCAAGTATGCCTTTGGAGGACTTTTTGAAGAATATGGAATTCCGGGCTCGAGTATATTCCCAGGACAAACTTCAAGCCCAGCGGCGTCATCTATCTGTTTACTCCGATCTAACACAGGAACATATCCGCGGCCGATATCATTTTTCATGGCAACAACATACTCAGGATGTTGGTAGCGGCAGGCACCGCATCCGGAGCACATGTCGGCATCCAGTACATCCTGAAGAGATCGCATTTTACTCACAGTGGTCTCGACATCGACTTACGTTCGTCCCTGCTTTGCATAATTCGCTTCGATCCATTTTCTGTATTCGCCGCTTTTAACACTATCAATCCACTCGCTATTGCCCAAATACCATTTAACCGTTTTTCGAAGGCCATCATCGAACGAGTGCTTTTGAGCCCATCCAAGTTCGCGTTTTATCTTGCTGCAGTCGATAGCATATCGCTGATCGTGTCCAGGCCGGTCAGTGACAAATGTGATAAGCGCCTTATTCCTGCTAGCATCCTCACCGGATTCTTCCGCTACAATCTCGCAGAGCCGATTTACCAGATCAATATTTGTCCATTCGTTTTCGCCACCAATGTTGTATGTTTCCCCCGGCTTCCCGCTATCAAGAATTCTCAATAGCGCATCTGAATGATCAGTCACATACAGCCAATCTCTAATATTCGATCCATCGCCGTAGACAGGTAACGGTTTTCCTTCAATCATATTCAAAATCATCACTGGAAGCAGCTTCTCCGGAAACTGATAGGGGCCGTAATTATTTGAACAATTCGAGATGGTGATGGGAAGATTGTATGTATGAAAATAAGAACGCACTAAATGATCCGATGATGCCTTTGACGCCGAATATGGACTGCGGGGATCGTATGGTGTAGTCTCAGTAAAAGCGCCGGTAGGCCCAAGAGAGCCAAATACCTCGTCCGTGCTTACATGATGAAAAAGGACACCATCCTTTCCCTGCCACGCGGCTCGAGCAGCCTCGAGGAGATTGAACGTGCCGATGATATTGGTTGTTACGAAGTCTCCTGGGCCAAGAATCGATCTGTCCACATGGCTCTCTGCCGCAAAGTGCAGCACGGCATTAACATCAAAATCAGAAAACACTCCGGACAGAGCTTTATCATCACGGATATCAACCTGCCTGAAATGATATCGTTTACCGCCATATTCGTTTTCGACATCCGATAAATTGCCAAGGTTGCCGGCATAGGTCAATGAATCTACATTCACGACGGTACCCACGAACTCATCAGAAGCGAATAGCACGCGGATGAAATTGCTGCCGATAAATCCGGCGCCGCCGGTTACCAAAACAGTATTGAAAGCTCTCTTATTCATTTTGATGATCTCCTTGATTTCTACGAACAATTTCATCGCTTAAGAATCTATCAAGCGCATGCTTCCACTCGGGTATAGACATATCAAGTTCGCTCTCTATTTTTTTTCTGCTTAACACCGAATACGCGGGTCTGCTCGCTTTGGTCGGGTACTGAGAAGAAGGTACAGGCAGAATATCACATAGATTGGTGATTATCCCCATTTTCGTTCCCGTGGCATATATCTCGCAGGCAAACTCGTACCAATTGGTCGAGCCTTCGTTTGTGTAGTGATACATGCCGTAGTTATCAGATTCTCTACGTATGAATTCTGTAAGCGTGTGCGCGAGATCCGCGACATAGGTTGGGGTGCCCCGCTGATCACTCACCACCTTCAATTCATTTCTATTCTGCATGAGATTCAACATCGTGGAGACGAAATTTTTACCATTCTTCCCAAACAGCCAGGCGGTTCGAACGATGAAGTATCGTTTGGTCGCTGCGTGTACAGACGCCTCCCCGGCAAGCTTCGTCTCACCATACACGCTGCGCGGATCGGGCATTACATCCACTTCATATGGAACGGAGGCCTCGCCGTTGAAAACATAGTCTGTTGAGATATGAATCATTGTGGCATCAAGCCGGTCGGCAGTCTTAGCAAGAATGCCTGGTCCAACCGCATTTATCCGATGAGCAAGATCCTCGTTGTCTTCGGCATCATCAACCGCTGTATAGGCTGCACAATTTACTATCCAGGTTATTGCCTTTTCCGCAGTGAAATCAGCTACAGCCTTGCGATCTGTGATATCCACATCAAGATCAGTGGCACAAAAGGGAAGCTCTTTGTTTTCAAGTGCAGACGCTACCTCTGTTCCAAGCATTCCGCCGCTCCCGACCAACCACACCATCTCTTTTTCCATATCAGCTAAATGTTACCGCCGAGGCCAAGCGCGGCAATACCGCGTCTTTGTCCGATACAATCACATCGTCAACTGGCCACTGGATTCCAACGTCCATATCATCCCAACGGATTCCGGCTTCAGCTTCATGAGCGTACTCCTCGGTACACTTGTACAAAAAAACCGCTCGGTCACTGAGGGTGAGATATCCATGAGCAAAACCCACAGGAATATACAGCATACGATTATTCTCTTCCGACAGCTCACAAGAAACCCACCTGCCAAAAGTCAGAGAGCTTCTTCTTATATCAACCGCCACATCAAAGATTCTTCCGGCAACGACCCGTACGATCTTGCCCTGGCTGTGAGGAGGAAGCTGATAGTGGAGCCCACGGAGGACGCCCCGGCGCGACACTGACTGATTGTCCTGGAGAAACTTTTCGTTAATCCCTATGCTGCTAAAATCAGATTGCTTAAAGGTTTCAAAAAAGACCCCCCTTTCATCAGAGAATACCCGCGGTTCGATGACGATGACTTCGGGGATTTCCAGTGAAGTGTGTATAAAAGGCATAAATCTCCTCAGCTCTCCAGCACGCGAAGTAGGTATTCCCCATACCCGGAATTCAGGAGCGGTTTGGCGAGTTCACGAAGCTCATCATCGGAAATGTAACCCATTCTGTATGCAATTTCCTCAACGCATGAAATTTTCAAGCCCTGTCTATCCTCAACGGTGCGAACAAATTGCGTCGCGTCAACAAGGGACGCATGGGTTCCGGTATCAAGCCAGGCGAAACCCCGACCCATAAGCTGAACTTTGAGGCAGCCGCTCTCTAAATACATTCTGTTAAGATCGGTTATCTCTAATTCACCTCGAGCCGAGGGCTTTAACTCATGGGCCAGCCGTACTACATCGTTGTCGTAGAAATACAGCCCGACAACCGCGTAGTTGGATTTTGCCTTTTGCGGTTTCTCTTCTAGAGACAAAACTTTACCCGATTCGTCAAATTCGACCACTCCATATCGCTCGGGATCACGTACATAGTAGCCGAAAACCGTCGCGCCGCTGCCTTGAGCTACCGCCGCACTGAGCATCTCGGGCAGACCATGGCCGTAAAAAATATTGTCACCAAGAACCAGACAGACCGAGTCGTTCCCGATGAAGTCCTTCCCTACTCTGAAAGCGTCCGCAAGACCTCTAGGCTCCTCCTGAACCAGGTAGGACAAGCTCAATCCAATTCTGCTTCCGTCTCCTAACAGTTCTTCAAAACGGGGGAGGTCCTGGGGAGTGGAAATGATGAGGATTTCCCGAATGCCGGCTAACATCAAGACAGAAAGAGGATAGTGAATCATCGGTTTGTCATACACTGGCAGCAATTGCTTACAGACTACCTGCGTGATTGGGTAGAGTCGGGTGCCGGCACCGCCTGCCAAGATTATTCCTTTCATTGTGCATGCTCCGTTATTTCTGTACTATTTTGGCTTAGATTTACTATCTGTGCTACCTAAAACAGCGAGTTTTAATAGTGAGAAAATATCCACGATGGTCGAAATAGCAATTTTGTTTTCTGTAATTGCGATTATTACAATGCTTGCAGCATTTGGCAACAATCGTTTAGCCGTTTCGGAATATAGGTTGGACATCCAAGGATTACCGGATGAATTTGAAGGATTCAAAATAGCTCAATTTTCTGATTTGCATAACAAACGTTTTGGTAGAAAACAGCGAAGAATTATACGAAAGATCACCAATTTGAAGCCGGATATCTGCGTATTTACCGGCGATTTAGTGATTAGCTACCAAAAGTCAGCACGAAACGCTATTGCATTAATACAACAGCTTTCAAATAATTGGCCAACTTACTTCATAACGGGCAACCACGAAGCGCATAATCGCAATTGGACAATAATAAAGGATGCCGTAATAGAAGCCGGCGGCAGACTGCTCATTCAGCCCGAAAAAATTACCAGAAAAGATAGCTTCCTGTGGATTATCGGCATTGACGACCCCTCTATGTTCTCTTATAGAAAAAGTGAAGCCATTGCCAAATTCAGACAAAACCTAAATGAAATGGTTCAATCAACAGGCGACAGTATCCCGTCAATCCTGTTATCTCACAGACCCGAATTGCTTGGAACCTATTCTTCATTGGGAGTTGACGTCGTGTTATCTGGTCACGCCCATGGAGGTCTATGGCAACTGCCATTCGTAGGGGGGCTTTTTGCTCCAAACCAAGGCTTTTTCCCAACAATATATAAAGGAATGCACAAAAGAAATAAAACGACAATGATTGTAAGCAGGGGATTAGGTGCCGCAAAAATCCCTTTGCGAATCCTCAATCCCCCGGAATTAGTACTAATAAGGCTATTTCGCTAACTATGCTATTAATATTTTACTATCCTAATAGAATCTTCACCAATCCAGACGCCTGTCGTTGTGTGTACGGCCACCGTAATGTTGGTAGCAGATGCATATACAGCAGTTTTTAGCCATTGTTTCTTTACAAATATTTTTATATCCGTAAACCCATCATTATTTTCATCACCGCTATTAATTCTGTATTCAGAAGTTGGTACAGCATTCCACTCGATTCTGACTAGTTTAATATCGGAACTGGAAAACAATGTTTGTTCATTTCCAAACATGACTATAGGTACAACACCGCCTCCTCTGAAATTCACACTATTTGGATCACTGGTAAATTTCAAATCGAGCGTGGTGTTAGGACCTGCAAAAGCCAACATTGTTACAAAAAGGAAAACTACAACTAGCAAACCTCTTGAAGCTACTTTCATTAGAAATCTCCTTACGTTATTGAAATCTACTAAAACAATAACCTCGAATATATCATAGGCCAATAGGTAAAAAGTATGATATTTTTCTAGTAATACGAGAGGACTATTAGCACTTTCTAGACCAAATTACTAATCAATGATCCATTTCGGTAAGAGCATATGATATCTCTTGACTTTAAGCTAATATCGCATAAACATGCAATAAATTGGGGAATTACCACAATGAGTATTTATCCGAATGAAACGCACAGAGCGTACAGCATATTGTTAGAATATGTTCAAACAAAAGAAGGCAGAATAGCAGAATCTATTCTTGAAACGGCGTTATTCATTGAAGACACATTCCACTTAAAACTATCAGATGATGAAATATCGCCAAAACTATTGGGCTCATCGAAATTGATAATCACGTTTGTGAAGGAAAAACTGGCATGTGCGGAATCTGCGGAATAGTTAATTATGCAGACAGACCCTCACCTGATCCTGAAATCGTAAAGAGTATGCTCGGGCAGCTTCGCCACAGAGGGCCCGATTCCAGCGGTTTGTATCTAGATCGCCGGGCTATTCTAGGGCATTCACGTTTAGCCATAATAGATCTGGAAACAGGCACGCAACCTCTTAGTAACGAAAACGAGGCTCTTTGGATAACCTACAACGGCGAATTATACAACTACGTAGAGCTTCGCGAGGAGCTAATACAAGCCGGACATAAATTCAAAACAAAATCCGACACGGAAGTTTTCCTTCACGCATATGAAGAGTGGGGGACCCAATGCTTTAGCCGATTTAACGGGCAGTGGGCGGCAGCTATATGGGACGCTCATAATCGCGTGTGCATTCTATGCCGTGACCGCGCCGGTATACGTCCACTATATTATACGTTTCACAACGGAAGGCTTCATTTTGCATCAGAAATAAAAGCTCTATTCGCCGATAGAAGCATTCATAGAAAGTTTGACGCCGCCGGTCTCGAGCAAGTATTTACATTTTGGTGCCCTGTCGCGCCAAGAACGGCATTCGAAAAAATAAACCAACTTCCCCCGGCGCATTATGCGATAATTAAATGTGATGGAGAGCAAAAACGATCATTCAAATCGAAAATGTACTGGCGCCCCAACTATCCTTCAAGAAATAGTAAAAACAATCTTTCATTAAGGGATGCCCAGGAAGAATTCCACAAACTTCTCATAAACGCAGTGCAAATCAGATTCCACCGAAGCGATGTACCTGTGGGCGCTTACCTCTCAGGAGGTATTGATTCCTCAGTTACATCGGCTATTATAAGCAAATACACAAACACGCCTTTGAACACTTTCTCAGTACAGTTCGCCGATGCAAATTTCGATGAAAGCCGTTTTCAAAACCTAATGGCAACTCGTCTTGGCACAAAGCATCAGAGCATCGTGATTCATCGTTCTAAAATAGGTAAAGTGTTTCCGGAGGTGATGTGGCACGCGGAGCGCCCTATCCTACGTACCGCTCCCGCTCCCCTTTACCTTCTCTCAAAGCTTGTGCGAACTGCCGGGTATAAAGTAGTGGTTACCGGCGAAGGTGCGGACGAAGTTCTTGCCGGATATGACATCTTTAGAGAGGCAAAGGTTCGGGAATTCATCGCCCGAGATCCAGAATCTATAAAAAGATCAGATGTCGTTGCCCTTCTCTACCCCTGGATGGACAGGGCACCCGGGCGAGCACCGGCATTTGCCAAAGCCTTTTTTAGCAACAATCTTGATCTGACGGACCGCGCGCTTTCCCACAGGACAAGATGGGACACTACCTCGAAAGCACAGGTTATGCTCCACCAGGATGCTCAGAATAGGAGTAAAGAACCGGAAATAATTGAAGAACTCATAGACAGTATGCCCAAGGAATCGGATAGTTGGGACCTTCTGGCTCGAGCCCAGTCGCTCGAAACGACCACCATCCTTGCCGGATATATTCTATCTGCCCAAGGAGACAGAATGCTCATGGCAAATTCTATTGAAGGTCGATTCCCGTTTCTCGATGTGAACATTGTAGAATTTTCGAATTCATTGCCGCCTCAGTTTAAACTAATGGGTTTGAATGAAAAATATATTCTAAAGAAATCATTCTCAGAACTAATTCCGGAGGAGATAATTTCCCGTCCTAAGCAGCCTTACAGATCGCCGGATGCAAGCAGTTTTTTCCTGGAGAAGGAACCCGACTGGCTTGGAGAGATAACCAGAGAATCATATGTAAACGAAACCGGTATAATAAATCCTGATGCTTTAAGACTCCTCATTCAGAAAGGGAGGAAATGCAACGGGAGAAATATGAGCAATACAGACAACATGAGAATAGTAGGCGCATTGTCGACTCTTCTCTGCCATGAATACTTTATTAAGGGCGATTTGTCGGCGTATCGTCGAAATCACCCTCTTGAACCAGTTACTGTTATTGATAGAAGATAGTTTACTAAAACCGTTCGATAAGGGGTTTTCATGTTCAGCAGCAATTCATTAAAAATATCCGCGGCGGATGAATCAGATCGAATCGCCGCGAGAATTCATACAGCCATAGGAAAGGAAATGAAGAAGAGAGGTGCTGTTGTCGCGATGTCGGGCGGTATCGACAGCAGCGTAGTTGCAGCGCTATGCGTAAAAGCAATGGGCAAAGAGCGGGTTTTGGGGCTTTTCCTTCCAGAACAGGACTCCTCTGACGATTCGCTGGAACTTGGTGAGTTGCTCGCTGATCAACTGGGAATAAACACCATTACGGAGAATATTACTGGAATTCTAAACAGTACCGGCTGCTACGAAAGGCGGAATGAAGCTGTAAGAAAGATAATTCCGGAGTTTGATGACGATTGGAAAGTAAAAATTGTCCTTCCCAGTGTCATACGAACTGATTCATTCAGGATATTCTCCGCGGTTGCGGTCAGCCCTGAAGGCATAGTAATAAAAAAGAGGCTTACACCGGATGCTTACCTTCGTATCGTCGCCGCAACGAACTTCAAGCAGCGAACCAGGAAGATGCTGGAATACTATAATGCAGACTCTCTCAACTACGCTGTGGCAGGCACACCGAATCGTCTCGAATATGATCAGGGCTTTTTTGTTAAGCTGGGAGACGGTGCCGCGGACTTTAAACCGATTGCCCACCTGTATAAATCTCAGGTTTACCAGCTTGCCGATTTTCTTGATATCCCGCCGGAAATCAGAAACCGCCCACCGACAACCGATACCTATTCAATGCCGCAGGGCCAAGATGAGTTTTACTTTTCACTCCCATATCAGCAAATGGATCTATGCCTATTCGGAAAGAACAATGATATTCCAGCGGTAGAAGTTGCCGAGGCCTCAAACCTTTCCCTCGATGAACTAGCGAGAGTGTATCGGGATATTGAACAAAAGCGAAGAACTACAAGATATCTGCATATGCATCCGGTCTTAATGGAAAAAATCCCGGAAGTGGATACATCAGCCTCGGCGTTTTAATATATATAAAACAAAATCAGGAATATAAAGTGAAATACATAAGTATCTGCGTTTTTACAATTCTATTGCTGATCTCATGCGGAGAAAACCAAATGACCTATAAAGCAAGCGACTTGTCTCTCAGTAGCATATCTACCAAATCCCTGCAAAATCTCTCAAAAAAAACTATATTCTTCGGACATCAGTCAGTAGGTTTCAATATTATCGATGGTATTGAAAGAGTACTAAAAAATGATGGTCGAATTTCTATCCCAATAATGGAATCCACAAACGCGAAGGATTTTTCACCTCCAGTCTTCTTGCATTTTCGTGCCGGGGTGAATACAAAACCGGAGTCTAAAATCAAGGCATTTGAAAATGCTATAAAATCAGGTATCGGTGACTTAATAGATATTGCCTTTCTCAAATTCTGTTATATTGATTTTGACCTGTCTACGAACGTGGGTGCACTTTTTTCTACGTACCAAAAGACAATAGCATCTTTGCAGACAAATTATCCCGACATAGAATTTATACACTTCACCGCACCGCTAACAACCATTCAAAAGGGCCCGAAAGCATGGGTTAAAAAAATCCTGGGAAGAGCACCGTATGGCGTACAGGAAAATATTAAAAAACAGGAGTACAACGAATTGCTGCGCAAAACCTATTCCGGCAAGGAACCCATCTTCGATATCGCCAAAATTGAATCCACAACGCCAAACGGAAGCCGTATTACAAAAGAAAATAACGGCGAAATTTACTACGCTTTGAATCCAGACATCACGAACGACGGTGGACACCTGAATGAAACAGGAAGTGCTCTTGTAGCAGCGGAATTGCTCAAAATGCTCTCTGAAATTGATCCCCAAGAATAAGGAGAAATATCACTTTCTCAACTCGTTTTTCATGACTTTACCAGATTGATTCTTCGGCAACGAGCTGCAAAGCTGATAAAACTTCGGCATTTTGTATGCCGGCAATCGTCTCGCAAGGTGTGATTCTAGCTCTTCTATTGTGATACAGTGACCTGATTTCGGCACAATGAAGGCACTGATTGCTTCTCCTAGCAGCTGATCATCCACGCCTATTACGGCAGCTTCAAGTATAGATTCATGGTCAAGTAGACACTCCTCTATTTCTTTAGCACTGACCCTGAAGCCTTTAACTTTGATTATATCTCTACTTCTGCCGACTACATAGAATAAGCCATCCGCATCAACCTTCCCCAAATCTCCGGAATAATAAAATCCGTTCTTGAGAACTTTCTCCGTTCCGGATGGATCCTTCCAATACCCCCGCATTATATTTGACCCTCGAGCGACAATCTCTCCGGTCTCTCCTGGTGGCAGAGTATTCCCATCTTCATCATGTATCTCGAGCTCTACATTCGGCACAGCTTTGCCAATAGAACCCAGTTTTGATTCAAGCAACTCGGGGTCCAGATAAGACAGACGCGGCGCGGCTTCTGTTGCTCCGTACATTACATACAAAGCAGCAGGAGCAAATACATCGGCTACATCGGCTTGCAACGAAGGTGCCATGGCACCTCCAGCTTGAGTAATATACCGAAGTGCCGGGAAATGCATATCCCGAATGGACGAGCGATTGAGAAGGATTGCGTAGGTGGAAGGAACGCCGGCAAACCCGGTTACTTTCATATCTATCATTGTTTTTAGAACAGTATTCGGGTACATGAATCGGTTATCAATAACCACCGATCCACCTACTAAAATATGTGTGAGAAGAAGAGACTTACCGTAGATGTAATTAAAAGGAAGGATAACTATTTGACGATCTTCTGGCGTAAGATGCAGATATTGGGCAATAGAATGCATATTCGCAACAAGATTTAGATGGGAAAGCATCACCCCCTTTGGTGTACCCGTGCTGCCGGATGTATATACTATTTCCGCAAGATCAAGGTCGATATTCTCTTCCTGTATTTCCCGTGAACCAGTTCTTTCCGATATGTCAGAAAAGTAACCCACGTTCTTCTCTTCGAATCCCGATGGTACCGCGGAGGTATCGCCGGCGAGTATAACCATCTTGATTAACGGTGCTTTTTTTAGCGCGGGTACAAGAAATCGCGACAACCCTATATCTGCAATAATAGCAGAGGCATCAGAGTGATTCAAACAGTATTCCAAGCCGTCATCTCGCAGATCTGTACCAAGAGAAACTACAACCGCTCCGGCTTTCAAAACGCCAAAGTAGGAGGCAATATACTCCAGGCTATTGTGCAACAAAAGTGCGACTCTTTCGCCTCTTTTTATACCCGCTTTCTTGAGGTAGTTAGCAATGGCAATAGAGACAGTATTGAGTTTTGAATAGGTCCACCAATCACCGGAGCACCACGCAGCGTTCTTTTGAGGATCTATTATCGCTTGTTTCTCGAGGAAATTATGTACCAGCATCTTTATTTTTCATACAAAACACAATTCCGCCTTGCTAAATGTGACTCAGGTTTTGTTTTTAATAAATTCACATATATTATTTACCGAATCGAGGTTTTCGGGCACCATTTCTGCATCCTCAATTGTGAGATCGTATGTATCTTCTACAAACTCGATAAGTTCTAAAATCCCGGTAGAATCCATTATACCTGATTCTAAAAATGAGTCGTCATCAGTAAAAGCTCTTGTCTCATCACCAAGCAAATAATTCATGACGACAAAACCTCTTATTACCTTCCCGCTGCCATTAGTTTTCATATATGTCGGTTGCTCCATGTGTAGCTGCAAAATATTCCTACTTCTTTCCACGTTCTTTGATCTGTTCTCCAAACGATACCATTTTTGTTAGATCCCGTGCGGGATTACCCGCCACGTACGAATTAGCAGGTACATCTTTCGTAACAAGAGAGCCGGGACCGACAATTGAGTTTTCTCCTATAGATACGCCATGCATGATTATTGAGTCGGTGCTAATCCACGCATTCTTTCCAATAGTTGTTTTAGTTCCGTTGTCGACCGCGTCATATCCTTTTACCGCGTGTCTTGGACCCAGTATACGTACGCCCGGTCCCGTCGACGCGCCGGCCAGCACCTGCACCGGACCCATTAATATATTATACACCCCAATCCAGCAATCATTTTCAATTTCTATGTCTCCACTGTTAGCATTCCATATATTATATTCATCAACATTTGTATTAGCCCCAACCGACACCCTGTATGGGCGCCTTGCTTCAATTCTGAAGCGGCTACCTAAGAAAGCGTTTTTTCCCAAATGAACATATTTTTGCCGGCAAACTACTCGACTTAGCTTAATAAAAATATGCTTTAAGATGTTTCTTAGAAAGGTAGGTAATAAATAGGACGCCTTTTTTACTATACTTTCCATTTTACGTACCGCTTTGCTTCTATTT